>NZ_JBLIXL010000024.1:0-48121 GCF_047525455.1 Marinomonas phycocola | reverse complement strand
CATTGCCAACGGTATTTTATTGTTACCAGCCGCCTCAACAGCCAAAACCGGCAACACCAGGGGCTTGCCGTCCCCTATTTGCTCCCTAATCTTCCCTACCGTATCGTCGGTGAGAAGCCTATCTACTAGCTTGATGGCGACATGTCTGCCGCCAGACTTGGCCGCCTGATACTCGGGTTCGTTCTTCAACGACCCCAAATCACCATTCCTTATCACCTGTGGGAAGTCGCACCAAGGGGCACGCTCCCCGATTCCCAGCTTACTCAAAACACCTCCCGTTTTAGCCGCTAAAACTATCGGGAGCGTACTCTGCTAAGTTTGACGGCTGGGGCGACTAACGCTTTGCCTTGGGCGTCGTAGCTAATACTTTTTGCGCTCCCAATATCAGATACCATATCGAAATATGACTTTGAATGCACGACAAAGTTTTTGCCTATCTGCTGGTATATTTTGTTTTTATCAGCATGAACAATCATACCATCATTGCGCTGTGACTTATCGGCTGGCTTAGCCATGTAAAGATTTTATATACCAGGCTTCAAAGCTCCGGCTTTATCAACCCTCTTATTAGCCCATGCGCCACCCTGGATGGTTAAGCCATGTTTCTTCAAGGCTGTACATTCCACTGAGAACAGTTGTTGCAATGGTTTGCTGCCTCATAGTCGGTTTGCATAATCAACGTTTTGAAGTGCATTAGAAAGCTTGTCACCGTCAGTAAGCACAGATCTAGACGATGACGAGTCGCCAACATAAACACGAGAGGTAACATTGGTTTGATCGTTGTAGTTGTGACCGCTGTTTTGAGTAACACTACTATCATAAGTCGAGCTTGTATTAACTTCTGTAATAGTCATTGAAAAGAGTGACTTCACACAATTGACATTCATCCACTTTCCCGCCCCCCTCTCCCTCTTTTTTACCAGAAACATAAAAAAAGATAAAATAGATATTTTTTTTACTTTAATTATTTATATAGATTACTTTTCGTAACCTTTCCTCCTTATTTCTTAAACTTCTCTAAACATTAGTCACAAAAAAAGCGCGAACCAATATTGAATTAACTCTCAATAATTGGATCACGCTTTTATATGCGATTAAACCGACTGCTTTACTTTCTAACTAAATTAATCAGACAAACGGTCTTTCGCTTTCGTTAACCGTTATTTTGCAATCGTTTTCACTTGTGTTGAAACAACAGCAACCACTCTACGATTCATTTTTTTGTTTTCTTCCGTTATGTTGTCCATTAGAGGCTTAGACTCACCGTAACCAACAGCACTTACACGGTTGTTATCGATATTGAAGTCTTCTACTAATATTGTCGAAATCGCTGCCGCACGTTTTTCAGAAAGAGACTGATTGTAATCTGCTTTGCCTGAATCATCAGTGTAACCTTCAATCACAACATCTGTATCTGGGTATTGGCGTAGAAACGTCGCGACTGCTTCAATTTCACTATAATACTGTTTGTCGACAACATAAGAGTTACTTGCAAACTGCACATCTAAACGAGCACTGCGAGTTTCAACTAACTCGATATAACAGCCTTTCGAATCAACTTTAGAACCCATTGCGGAATCAGGGCAATCATCTAGTCGATTAATAACTCCATCCTTGTCATCATCTAATGCGCAACCAGTCAAATCAACAATGTCTTTCGCATGAGAATTTAAGCATTGATCTACTTCATCATTAATACCATCACGATCTGCATCAATAACGGCTTTTTGCACAACATCAGGTGTTGATACTGGTGCTACCGTTTTCTTCAAACCACCAAATGCGTAAAATAAACCAACAGACGTTGCTGTATCAATAAACTCGCCTTCCAAGCTGTCTATCACACGAATATCACCGCGTAATGCAAGATTTGAGTTTAGAGCGTATTTAATACCTGCACCGATATTAAAAAGTGCTTCGTCATCATCAACACTGTCTTTAAATTCAGTCATACCTAGACCGATCGCAAGGTAAGGCGTTAAATCACCTTGTGCTTCTAAGTGATACAATGCATCAAGACGTAATTGATTCAAATCAACATCAGTATCTAAAGACGTTTCCGTTGCGACATTTAACAAAGTCAGTTCAGCTGCCCAAGGGCTATCGAACTGGTAACCTAGGCCTATAGATAATAAAGTATCGTCTTCGATATCACGACTGCCAGCTAGATTGTAATGACCAACCATTGGCGATATGGTAAATCCTTCATCTGCAATGGTATTGTGTGCCGTTGTCATGGATGCAATAGCAGCCAATGTAGCGATAAATAGCTTTTTAGGTCGAAAAGCGGACATGTAAAAACTCCAATTTTTTTATGAATGTGTGGATTCCAGAAACTACCATTAAGTATCTATGTACGTATGATAATATAACTAGAATTATTATCGACAACTTTATTGAAACAATTAGTCTATTCCGACATTAATCTATGCATTTTCCTTATTTAGAAACATAACATTATGAAAGCCCCTCTTGCTTTAATTGACAATCTTGAATACTTGCCCAATCCGTTTACCCAATTTGAGGCGCATATACAAACATGCACAAGCATCACCCCTTTTATTGAAAAAGTGGATTACAAAAGAGACTACCAACTTGCCTTATGTTTTATTTATAGCTACAACGGTTCAAAGGCAACCTTTAATTCCTATCGTCGCGAAGTTGAAAGGCTATTGCTTTGGTCTTGGTATGTTAAATCCACGCCGACTACCTATTTAAGACGTAATGAAATAGAAGAGTTTATTCAATTTTGTATGTCTCCTCCTAATGAGTGGATTGGCACCAAAAATGTAGCTCGCTTTGCCAATACCCAAGGGCAAAGGAAACAAAATGATCAATGGCGCCCTTTTGTTAGCCATGTAAGTAAAATGAACTTTCGTAATGGCGACATACCCGCACAAAAAGACCATTCTCTATCTCAAGCGGCGATCAGAGCCACCTTCTCTATTTTGTCTTCATACTATGGCTTCTTAATGCAGGAAGATGCCACCCAGCAAAACCCAGTATCGCTAATTAGACAAAAGAGTAAATTTGTTAAAAAAGAAGTGACTCGTAAACAAGTTCGTCGAATATCAAATCTTCAATGGGATTACGTCATTGAAACGGCGGAAATTCTTGCGAATGAAGACCCGCTGATGCACGAACGCACTCTCTTTATCATGAATGCATTGCTAGGAATGTATTTGCGTATTTCAGAATTGGTGGCAGATGAACGATCTGCACCCGTAATGGGGAATTTTATTAAGGACGCTGACGGTAATTGGTGGTTAAAAGTACTGTCTAAAGGAAATAAAGAACGGCTCGTTGCGGTATCTGATGACATGTTGCAAGCACTGACTCGATACCGTCGATTTCGTGATTTACCCGATTTACCTACAGTCGCCGAGCCAACCCCTTTAATACCCAAAAATCGTGGCAGTGGCGCAATGACTAGCACTCGTCAGATTCGTAACCTAGTGCAGTTTTGCTTTGACTCCGCTTATGCTCGTATGTGTGAAGATGGAATGCAGCCCGATGCGGAAGACCTTAAAGTAGCAACCGTCCATTGGCTAAGGCATACAGGCATTTCAGAAGATGTTAAAATACGCCCCAAAGAACACGTCCGTGAAGACGCAGGACACGCGAGCATGGCAACAACGGATAAGTATATTGATACGGAATACAGGGAAAGACATGCAAGCAGTAAAAAGAAAAAAATACGTCCAGACTAATGCCTAAAATAAGGTATTTTACACAGCAGTTTTTGCTTTAAAGGATTTCCTATGGAACTCTGTATTACCGATAAAGACGGCCTCTTAAATTGAGTTGGTTGTGAGGGAGAGAAGTACAACCGATGAAAGACGTGTTCATATTTATCTTACAGGAAAAAAGCAAAGTCATTATCAAAAAGCATTGAAGATTCCCCACGCATTAGGATGCGCAACAGGGTTAACAGAGGCTACAACAATGGCTTTAATTTAAAAAATGGAAGCAATAAAAATCATGTTGTTATGAGGACACTTTAGACCTATTAAAATCAATAAGACAAAAGAATTCTATCAACTTATTGATTTATAGAAAGAATAGACCAAAATTAAAATGAGGAGAAATTAAGGATGGGGAGTTTAGATTGATTCCCAACGCTTGAGACTATCATGATCAGACTCTCTGGCATCAACCCACTGACTTCCCGTTGACGTGGTTTCTTTTTTCCAAAAGGCCGCTCGACTTTTCAGATAGTCCATAATGAAATCACACGCTAAAAATGCTTCTGTTCTGTGGGAGGAACTGACTCCTACAAAGACAATCTGATCATTAAGTGCCAACTTGCCATATCGATGTACCACGCACACCTCTAATAAAGGCCAGCGTTGGTTTGCTTCATCAATGATTTGCTGCAAGTTATGCTCTGTCATGCCAGCATAGTGCTCTAGTTCAAAGCAATGATTGGCAGTATCGATGTTTATAGAATCCCCCTTCACATTTTCACGAAACTCTCTTACCAAACCAACAAACATGACGACGGCACCCGCACGATTTTTCACTTGCAATTTTTCATACAAAGTTTGAACACAAAAGTCCGCTTCTTGTACCTGTAAAATCATATTAACCTCCTGTTACCGGAGGAAAGAAGGCGATCTCTTTAACCGTGTTAGGGTCAACTTTGCTACTGTCTCTGGCAAACTCATAATCAATAGAACATTGAATCCCCTCTTCAAATAGTGGATCAGGCTTATCCAGAATAGCATTCAACTTTTGCTTTATTTCTTCGATACTGGTTGGCCCTTGCAAGTCAATAAAAGCTTCGCTCTGACCTAATGATTCCTTTAAGGATGCAAAAAATACGATTTTAACTTGAGACATTTTCTTTACTCCAATCTCCGCTTTTTCCGCCGGTTTTACTTTCTAAACCCAGCTCTTTTATTATTATTCCTTTATCTACCGCTTTACACATATCATATAAAGTCAGTGCGGTAACTGATGCACCCGTTAATGCTTCCATCTCAACCCCTGTCTTTCCAGACAAAGAGCAAGTACATCTCACTTTTAGCTGAGTCGTTGAAATAACATCAATTTCAACTTTTACTTTAGTCAACATTAGTGGATGACACAATGGAATTAGATCGGCTGTCTTTTTACATGCTTGAATACCTGCAATTCTCGCTGTAGCCAAGACATCACCTTTAGGTAACCCGCCCTCAATGACTTTTGTTAAGGTTTCTGCTTTCATTTCAACAATGGCTACCGCGGTGGCCGTACGCTTACTGATTTCTTTATCAGACACATCCACCATATGAGCGTGACCTTGGCCGTCTAAATGAGTAAGATTATTTTTCATTAAGCTATCCTTTGTTCATTAAGGTAAATCAGGCATAATGTTTTTCTTTCCAAGAACACCATCTTAAAAAGGTCTCTTTTGGGAACGACATTTTAGTTGGCTTGGTGGTGAATTACCATCAAAGGCTTTCTTTTGACGACATACTTTTTGATATTGAATGGATTTTATGAGCTTAAGTGACGATTACAAGTTACTAGAATTAGCAACAACTGCCAATGAAGCACAAGCAAAGGCCTCTTACCGCCGTCTTGCGAAATTGTATCATCCTGATAAAAATCCAAATATAGACACCACAGAAACCTTTCAAAACCTTCAAGTAGCGTATCAAAATGTGTTAGGTGCCATTCGTCAGGGTATCATTGTCAAAGACTGGCAAGCCTATGACTTTAATACGCCTAAATACAATACAAAAACACAAAATACCGCCAACGATGACTTACAGCACGCTTATGTAAAAGAAAGACAAAGAGCGTACGATGAATTAAAGCGCAACTCTCAAAAACACGAGCAAGCACGTAAAAATGCCATTCGTGACGCACACAGTACCATCAATAAAAAGCGTGTTAAGAAAATGTATGAAGAGGCCTTTAAAGCATCCCAAGCAAGTGAGGCCTTTAAGCAATACACACAAACTACGGACATCCATTCATCGGCCGACCATCAAGTTGATGAATTTATTCGTCAATACCAACCAGACCCTCAATATAACAATAGCCATTCAAGCGACGCACCTTTAAATTCAGCTGAAAGAACATTTTTGGGCATCCATAATTCAGCACTGACATCGGCACTTAGAGCGCTAACCTATTTGATTTTTTTTGCTCTTGGCGTATACGGTACATTGTATTGGCAATCTGTTTATCCTGAAAAAACAGATGATAATGAGGATGTGATTGACTATATTTCAGGTCTCTACCCTCAATTAAGGCAAGGGATAAACTACACACTGACTTCTACACCGCTGTATTTATCTCCAGACCGTCAAGCTCCAAGCGATATTTTGGTGCCAGAAGGCGTTGATGTCATTGCTTCACAACTGACCGCATCCGATTGGGTGGCTATTCGATATCAAGATACGGCTGGATGGGTAGAGGCAAAAACACTTGGTTTTGGCTCAATTGAGCACGCTCAAGTTACTGGCTGCTATGGTTATCCGGGGCCAGCGCCGCTACATGGAGATGTATTTGGCGAACACACAGGCAACAGCCGACTACGAATCCTGAACTCTCTACCGTCTCAAAGTTTGCTTACGTTTGAGTCTTATGATGGTCACCCTTCTTTTTCTATCTTTTTGCACGCAGGGCAATCTTTTGCGGCAAACTTTATACCAAGAGGTGAATATCGCTTGGTATTACAAACAGGTTCCTTGTATCATCGCGCCTGTAATCAATTTCTATTTAATAAAAAAAGTAAAGTTTTTATGGATGGTACTCAATTTGCAAGTACCAGCGTTTCATTAACACTTTCTCAATCCTTTTCTCAATAAGCAGTAATAATTTTAGCCTATGTTAAGCAATATCCGAATTGTCCTAATTAATACTTTTCACCCCGGAAATGTTGGAGCGATTGCTCGAGCAATGAAAAACATGGGGTTAAGCAATCTTTATTTAGTCGATCCTAATGACTACCCTTCTGATGAAGCAACCAGTCGTGCAGCAGGTGCCGTGGATCTTCTTGAAAACGCCACCATTGTAAATACATTTGAAGAGGCGATTGGTGATTGCAGTCTGGTAATCGGCACTAGCGCTCGCCATAGAACGTTTCAGTTGCCTATTATGAATGCAAGGCAGTGCGGTGAAAATGTGGTAAAAGAAGCCATTAAACACGATGTAGCTATTGTATTTGGCCGTGAAAAAACAGGCTTATTAAACGAAGAGATCGCTCAGTGTCATCGTCAAGTGTATATCGATGCAAATGATGAATACCCAGTGCTAAATATTTCTCAAGCGGTACAGATAATCGCTTATGAAATTTGGATGGCGCACGCTCAAAATAAAAATAAGGTTCAAGGTGAGGTTGATTTACCAGAGTATCCTCTGAGAAATGAAATGGATTTATTCCATATTCATTTAGAAGAAACGCTGTATGATCTTAATTTCATTATTAAAAACCATCCAGGAAAGGTGCTGGATAAGTTGCAACGATTCTTTAACCGTTCCCGCCCTGAAAAAGGCGAATTAGGAATACTACGTGGAATTTTAGCCGCTATTCAGCGTGAAATTGGTAATAAAGACAGTAAGTGATGTTGGTTTAGCCAGTTACTTCTAGGTGACAATTGTCATATTTGTAACCTAGAAGTGATCGAATTAGGCGTTTTTGCCCCTTACTTCAGTAACTCACTGGTTACTATGTGATAAATGGGATACAAAGCATCCGCCCCAAGGATTTTAGAACGTTCCGGTGACCATCCCATTTCTTCATCCGGTAAAAGCTCATTATCTTTAAATGGCATTTCTAGTGTTAAAGACAAACAGTTGAATCGACCTCCCACCCAATTACTGGCAATTGACATGCTTTCGTTGCCAAATTGATTCGGAGCATAGCCTTTTTCAACTTGGAAATCTGGGTTCACAGCCAAATAGATGCCTTTAAAAATATTTTCTAATTGCTGCATACGATCATCAAAGAAAGGCGCACCTTCACAACCCGCAACAAAGTTAACAGGCAATTCTTCATCCCCATGAATGTCTAGGAATAAATCAACCCCCACCTCTTCCATTTTATGCTGCACACACAATACTTCAGGGCTAAACTCTTTTGTGGCTTTGTCCCACTCTCGGTTTAAATTAATGCCTTTTGAATTTACCCGTAAATTTCCATGAACCGCACCATCAGGGTTCATATTCGGAACAATATAAAAACGACATTGGTTTAACAAGGATTTAGACAATGGGTGAGCTTCATCAAGCAATCGCTCTAACAAACCTTCAATAAACCATTCAGCCATGGTTTCACCGGGATGTTGACGAGCGGTAATCCAAATGTTTTTTGCTAAGCCTTGCGTTTTACTGATTTCCAATAAGGTAATGTCTCTGCCTTCTGCTGTTTCCCCTAAATGATCGGTGACACAATCTTCCGTACTGGCCGCCCAAGCAATCATATCCTGATGGCGCTCATCGCTATAAGGCGCAAAATACGCATAGTAAATACTGTCTTGCTCTGGTTCATGGGAAATAATCAGGCTGCCATCTTTATATTCTGTTGGCACTCGGAACCAATGCTCTCTATCATAAGATGCAACGGCTTGGTAACCATCCCAAGCCGTTGGATACGCCGCTTGATCCGCATTGACTAAATGTATATGGCACTGTTGTTCCATGCCACCTTGTAGGCGAAAATAAAACCATTGAAGAAATTTTGAGTTTGTATCATTAGGAATTTTAACTCTAATATTATCAGGCTCATTGGCTTCAATTACGGTAATATTACCCCCATCGAATGCACTACTGATTCTAATACGGCTAGTCATTCTTACTTCCTTTACTTTAATGCAGAATGTAACTTAATTTATGTCAAGTTTACCTATATTTATTACCACTGTCGCTAACTCTTCCGACGAGCCTATGTTCCCTATTTTATTTACTTGGTCTACACCCGACGCGCAAATAAAAGAGGTATTGGTGATTCCCGATGATGATTGGCTAGAAAGCGCAAACATTGAAAGTAATGTCCTCAATATCGATGAAAGCCAACTGTATGAATTTGGCTATGAAGCCAGTGACATCCTGTCTGAATGGATCAATGAGCTGGATACCGACGAGGTCATTGCTTTTGATCCTGAATTAGCGTCTCAACTTATTGAAACCACATACGACTGCAAAGGTTTAGAGCCGTCTTTTGAAGTGATTTCAGCACACGATTGGTTCCAGCAGAGGGATGTCAATTTAGAAGAGGAATTTGGAACGTTTGACTTGGCTATGCCTCCCCACCTCTTACCACCTGATGAGCTCATCGCTGCATTATTACAAATTGCCTATAATAACGGCTTAGTCGAAATTCATGTTGGTGATCATCCTAGCGACTGATTCATATGAATTTTTTAGCAGCGGCACAGTGTTAATACAAATGTGCCACTGCTAAAAGCATCGTCTACTTGTGATTAACGTGCTTTTAAGCTAATGCCAATGGGTAAAGCTTCGCCGACAAAATCGTTCATATCAGCGTCACTGTCATTTAATTGCTCTTCCAAGCGTGCAATCCAATGAGACGGACACTTATCTTTTACTAATTTCTTCAATACTAATGCTTTCTTTTCAAGTAAGCTTGTTGAGCTACTGTCATTTAGTTGCGACATTAATACCGCCGCCAAACCTGCTTGCTTACGCTTCTTCCAATCTTCTTTCAAACAAACCGTGAGATAATCTGCGACAAGATCGTCATGCAGACAATCTTCATTATTGGCATACAGCATTTTTCGATTAGCAAGACGCCCTATTGTCCACCATGCGGTATCAGGTTCTGCTGATTTGCTTAAACGTTTCAGCAATACATCGCTTACTTGTTTTTTATCGTCAAGAGAAAGATATTCAAGTCCACCGACCAAACGAATGAGGTCGTCACCTGCTCTTGTTTTTAATTGCTTTTGTTTCTCTCGCGAGCGCTGTGCACTTGGGGAATAAAAACCATTAAAAAACGCCAATAAGTGACTTTGTTTTTCCGCTGACAGTCCACCAGCGATGCGCCTCCAACTGGTCCAATATTGACTCCAAACCGAATTATCATCATTGTGTGGCTTATTGCCGAGAATGTTTGACATTTGCACAACACGGGAGTCGTCATTTTCAAACCCATATCCTGGACGCAAACAAAAGCCCGTTAGCATGAGCCATTGCCTTTCATGGGTAACACTCTTTATTCTTCCTGTTTTCAAACTCAACAACTTATCCGCCAATGCTCTAGACGTGGCTAAATTCCAATTGTCTCTCGTGCCCAAAACGGCTTCTAGGGTATTGCGCAGGTTTTTTATGTCATCTTGCTTTTGTTTAGTGGCTTTGGAAAAACAATTTACCAATATTTCTTCGGCTTCACCCAATGCAACATGAACCTGCTGAATGGCCTCTTTTGCTTCAGCAGCCTGTTCAGTTTGAAATTGATTAAACTGTAAAAACCACTGCTGTGATTGATCAATGGTTTCCAGGCGTACTTTGAGTGTGCCTACCTCTGTGAGTTGTGAAGACAAGCGCACATCAACAAGGTTTGCTTGAGACTGATCACTGCTATGCTCTAAAGATCGGTCTTCAAGGGTCACACTCAAATTCGATATATAGTGCAACCCTTGGGTTGACTCTAATAAATGCTCTTTTTCAACAATTAGCCGATCATCTGAGCGGTACAATGGAAATTGCACTGCTGTCCCCAATAGCACAGAAAATGTTTCGGACAAATTCACGTCCACACCGCGAGGATGGCCTTTAGGTAAAATGCACATTGATTTGCCGTTCGACATTTCTAAAAACAATGAGTGTGCCGACCCACTTTCAATTTTTGTTGATGCATTCACTAAGCCATAAGCGTAGTAAGCAGCACCTTCAGCAACAGACGTATCCGGTTGATTGCCTTGACAGATATAAAGGTCGCCACCACACCAAGTAGCTAGCTGCTCTAGAATTCTGCCTTTAATTTTATGACTATTAAACAGTCCACCATTAAACAAAACCGCATCGGGTAGCTCTTGACCACAATGCTGCTTTATTTCAGCTGCATGCTCCATTAAGAATCGTGCTAAATGAGCATGAATTGACGGATCGTATTCATAAGGTAAATTCAGCGATTGCACACCGTATTGAGATTGTTTTAATGGTGTCTCAATATCAATGATAGGGAAGAAACCTTGTTCAATTTGTTCTACCAAAGGCGCCCGATCAACAAGGAATTTTTGACTCCCTCCGATCAACTTACGGCCAGCACCAAGAATGGTAATGTTCATGGAGTCAGGCGCGTCTTCGCCCAACAAGGTTTCTTTTGCAATACGCGTTTGCTGAACCAATGCCGCTAGTCGAGTACTAGACAGTTCTGCAATTTTTTTAGTATCTAATTGAAAAGCTAATGCCTGATCAATATTATCCCCACCCAATAAAAGGTGTTCGCCTACGGCAATACGCTTTAGATGCAATTTATTTGAAGCAGCAGATGGATTTGAAATGGCAGAGTCAGTGCCTAAAGAAGTGACGTCATTGATCGAGACCAGACTGAAATCCGTTGTTCCACCACCAATATCAATGACTAGAAGCATTTTACGAGAGGCTAACTCTTTAACGTTCTCTTCTTTGGCAATCCAGTTATAGCAAGCCGCTTGCGGCTCTTCCAGCAGGAATAAATCATGTAAGCCATTTTTTTCTGCCGCTTCGAGCGTCAAAGAGCGTGCTTCTTCATCAAACGATGCAGGCAGTGTTAACGCGACTTTTTGCTCTGTCAGTAGATAATCAGGAAACGCATGATTCCATGCTTGGGTAATGTGATCAAGAATAATAACTGTCGCATCAAATGGCGACAATTTACGCTCGAAGTCACTGCCCCAAGGAAGAATTGGCTCACGTCTGTTTACTCGATTAAAACTTAACCAACTCTTTGTGCTTTGAACCAATTGTCCAGAACGCTTCTGTCCATACTGCAACGCACCATTACCAACGATTTTATCAGCGTATTGTGTTTTCCAAGGCAGAGTTGCCTGTAATTTAGCTGCTTCATCCTTAGCCAGTACATAAATCGAGCTCGGTAAATGCGTAAAAGTTTGAACCGACCCATCCTGCATACATTGAGGAATGTCCAATATATAGGATTGGGTCGATTTCAAATCATTATCTATATAAGAAACAACGCAATTTGTCGTTCCTAAATCAATACCAACAAAATACCGAGCGCTCATTACGATTCCCTAACTTGATATTCTAACGTCCATATTAAATCAGATTGCGTATCACACGCCTGGATCAACAGAATACCAAGATCCGATACTTTTGCGGTTAAAACAACTCGAACTGATTCGCCAAATTTATAGTGGCCTTCGAAAAGTCGGATGCGGATCGGGGACAGTTCCGTTAGGCTAGCAATACCGAAGGAAGAAACAACCGACCCCACATTTTGAGCGTCAGATTGATTCGATTGGAAAAAACGAAACTGCACTTCCTCACCAACAACCAAAGAAAACTCACTTGGTAAGATAGCCTCTTCACCACCTTCTTCTAAACCAAATGGCGCAACACAAATAGCATCCATTGGTGCTGGCATTCCTGGTATCGCTGGCATTGGGCTTTCAACACCAATGTAGTAATTCGCAGCCAAACCACTTTTTACTTTTATTCCGCCTTGTGCGTTAATTTGAGCAAAATAGCTCGCGCCTTTAGCCACGGCAAAATCAAGATGTGATGGTGTCAACATAATAACGTCTGTCGTATTGAGCAAATTCGCCAGTTGAGTACGCAATGTTTCGGTAATAACAGGAGAATTAAACACACCGCCATTCAATAATATTTTATTTGGTATCGATTGATTGACAGACAAAAACTCACTGATGTGTCTTGTTATCGCAGGGTCTGTCTCATACTCTAGATTTAAAGTACGAATACCACTGCGAGTGGTTTTTTGTGCTCGCTCGCCCATCGCCACCTGAGGGAAAAAGCCATTTAATATTAACTGGTTAACTTCTTCTTTGAACAAGGTGCTTTTGATTGTGTTGGCAAACAAACTACGACCACGATCAGGCACAACAACAGAGGCTTCTGTCATATCACCATGCTGTAACAAGGATTCTTTTGCTGTACGACACGCTTGAGTCAAAGCAGAAATTTGCCAAGCTTCAAGTTGTGTACCTTCTTGAGCGAGTTTACCAGCAATATGGTAAGTCAATGCCATATCCATGTTGTCACCACCCAATAGAATATGACGACCAACAGCAATACGTTCTAATTGGAGGTTGCCGTCAATATCCGTTACTTGGATTAATGACAAATCCGTTGTACCGCCGCCTACATCGATAACCAAAACTTGATCATCAACATCTAAGGTATTGGTCCACTTTTCTTGCTCGGATAGCCACGCATAAAAAGCGGCTAATGGCTCTTCGATGAGTTTTGCATTAAGACCAATGGTCGCTGCTGCTTTTTCTGTCATAGTGCGAGCAGCAGGGTCAAATGAGGCAGGAACGGTTATAACAACATTTTGTTGCTGAATTGGATAATCAGGAAAATGGCTATTCCACGCATTTGATAAATACGTTAATAACTGCTCCGTTACTTGAGACGGTGATAGCTTTGTCACTTCCTCCAATGCATCAATCGGCAGTACATGCTCTTCTGCACCAACGGTCGCATGACAAAGCCAACTTTTCGCGCTTTGCACTAATCGCCCAGACGACTTCGCACCTAACTCTCGTGCTAATTGGCCGATAATCAACGGACTATCACCCCACGGCAATACTAAGTCACTTTGTAGAAACTCCGTCTCATGCGGGCTATAAATAAACGACGGCAGTAAAGGTAATTCCGAAACCTGTCCAGGAGCAATTAATTGAGGAATGGCAAAAGAGCGTATTTCACCTTGAGTTAAACTGTCAGACGCATAAAAAACGGCTGAATGCGTTGTACCCAAATCAATACCTATAAAAATTTGTTCCATGTTTTAAACCTCTACTTCAGCAGGAGCCAAGACAGATAAAGAGTCAGTATTAGTAACTTGGGGAAGTTTGATATTAGAGACCTGCCATCCAGCATGAATCAGCACACCATTAAATGGACCTTTGCCTTCAACGCGCCCTTCCAACTTATATTCTTTTGGATTGTAATCACTGTCGATTGTTATTTTTTGCCCTTCTTCTATAGAGCTAACAGGTGTCACATCAAAAAATTGCTTAAGCGTTTTCGAGCAGCCCTTATGAATCTGACGGGAGGCTGCACCAACCTCTTCATCAGAATAGCTTTCTATAGGTTCCTGAAGGAAATCGATTAAACGCGCTTCTTGTTGAAAGAGCTGAAGTAACTGCAACGCACCATCGGAATTAACCGTGGTTAAGGTTGGCGCAGCAACTTCACGTATCACTTCAACTTCTTCGTACACTACTTTTGGTTCTACTTCACTTTCAAAGCGTTGGCCTTTGGCAACCAGTTTGCATCGAGCAGCGTAATCACCATTACCCAAATAGCTAAAAAACTGGCCGAAAGCACCAAAAAAACGTGGTACAAAACCTATTGGATTAATTTTGTTCGTCATCATATTATTATCCGTTTTGCATTTCTTCTAATTCTAACCAACGCTCCATCATAGCTTCTAGCGCCGATTCTACGTCAGCCATTTCAGACAAAGACTTCTGTACAATATCTTGAGGCTGAGAATAAAAGCTGTCGTCTGATACAATGCTTTGTACTCGCTCAACATTTGCCTCTAACTTAGCAATGGTCTCTGGCATCGTATCTAGCTCACGTTGCAATTTATAGCTCAGCTTACTTTTAACTTTTTGGGGCGTTACTTCTTTTTTAACTTCTTTCTTAACGGGCTCTTTCTCTAATTCTGGCGTCATGCTTTCAACGGCAAATTTGCCTCCTTGACGCAACCAATCATTATAACCACCAACGTATTCTTGAACGCTTCCAGCTCCTTCAAAAGCAATAACACTGGTTACAACATTATCTAAGAAAGCACGGTCATGACTAACCAGTAATAAAGTACCGTCGTAATTCATGAGTAGCTCTTCTAAAAGCTCAAGCGTTTCAACGTCCAAATCGTTTGTTGGCTCATCCATCACCAATAAATTTGCTGGTTTAGTGAAGAGCTTCGCTAACAGCACTCGGTTACGTTCACCACCTGAAAGCGCTTTAATCGGTGTTCTTGCCCGCTCTGGTGGAAACAAGAATTCACCTAAATAACCAATGATGTGTTTATTCTGCCCATTTATTTCAATAACGTCTTTGCCCTCACCGACGTTTTCAGCCACGGTTTGTTCAGGGTCAAGCTGTTCTCTTAATTGGTCAAAGTACGCAATGTTTAATTTTGTCCCTTGGCGTACGGATCCTGAATCGGGTTGTAACTGCCCCAATAGAATTTTTAAGAAGGTACTTTTGCCACAACCATTTGGCCCGACTAACCCAATACGATCACCACGAGAAACCACTAAGTCCATTGGCTGTAAAATCACGTTATCTTCAAAGTGATGAGCAACTTGAGTAAATTCAGCAACCAACTTTCCAGATTTCTCTTTTGTTTCGATCGACATCTTCGCTTTCCCTTGCACGGAAATGCGTTCTGAACGCTCTTCTCGTAATGCTTTAAGCGCTCTTACTCGGCCTTCGTTACGGGTGCGTCGAGCTTTAATCCCCTGACGAATCCATACTTCTTCTTCTGCTAGACGCTTATCAAACAAAGCATTTGCTCTTTCTTCTTCTTCAAGCAATTTTTCTCTGAATTCAAGGAATGCATGTATATTGCCAGTAAAAGACAGCAAGTTACCACGATCCAATTCAATAATGCGATTCGCAAGTTGTTCAAGGAAACGCCTATCATGAGTAATAAACAGTATAAGGCCACGATATTGTTGTAATTGTTTCTCCATCCACTCGATTGTTGGTACGTCAAGATGGTTAGTCGGCTCGTCTAGCAATAAAATATCCGGCTCTGATAACAATGCTTGAGCTAAAATAACACGACGTCTCCAGCCACCTGACAGCTCAGACATTTTTTTGTCAGCTGGTAAATCAAGACGTTGAATCATTTTTAGTACTTTTTGTTCAAGGTCCCATCCTTGAATCTGATCCAATGTATGTTGGATATCGCTTAATTCATTACTGTAGTCATTTTCAAAATCTTCCAGAAGCAAGTAATAACGAGTCAGTAAAGCATGGGCTTGAGGAGAGCCTTCACTGACGACATCACGTACCAATTTGTCATTTGCACTTGGCAATTCCTGAGGCAGCTGTGCGACCTTCATCCCACCTTCTATTCGAATCACACCTTCATCAGGAATAACTTCACCAGAAATGGTTTTTAGTAATGTTGATTTGCCTGCGCCGTTACGCCCAATGATTGCAATTCTTTCTCCAGCATTAGCTGAAAAGCTGAT
This sequence comes from Marinomonas phycocola, assembly GCF_047525455.1. Lineage (NCBI taxonomy): Bacteria > Pseudomonadati > Pseudomonadota > Gammaproteobacteria > Oceanospirillales > Oceanospirillaceae > Marinomonas > Marinomonas phycocola. Next base: position 31,757 of record NZ_JBLIXL010000024.1, on the reverse strand, counting down.
TTTCGAAAGCAATGGATTGTGACCAAATGCCACAGAGACTTGTTCAAGTGATAGCAAGCTCATAATTGACCTAAATTAAGTGGGTAAATTTAAAGTCGCATAATATAGCACCTATACGTTAGAAGGTTTAGAGAATAACTCGCAGACTAGAGAAAAAAACTCAATGTTTTCAGCATTAAAATGACTTTTTTATCTGCCCGAACAACCTTTTATCGTTTCTCTATACCGTTTTCAAATCGAAAGCAGTAAACTAACTGAATGTGCTTTTTTATATCATGGAGTCGCAAAATGGAGTTGAAGAGTAAAATCGGACCAATTACTGCGGTCGTTATAACAGGTGTTACTGTGTTGTGGATGGTCTCAGGAGGAAATGGCATTACCGTTGCTCAGGCAGATACTCCAGAAACACAATCAACAGAAACAGATATTAACGCAATTGCAAGCGAAACTAAGACAATCAAGAAAGTTCAAGCCAAAACGCTGATGGCATCAAACATTGCCGCAAACCTGAATCTAAGTGGCACAACGCATGCCAGCGACACGTTGAAGCTTCTGTCAGGCATTGCCGGAAAAGTCAGTAACATTTACTTTGATAAAGGAGATTTTGTTGAAAAAGGCAGTGTCATTTTAAAAATAGACACGCGATCCTTACAATCAGACATAGTACAAGCAAAAACCCTGTTAGATCAAAAATCTTTGGAACTAACTGGTGCTAAACAATTAGTTAGTCAAAAACTTACCTCTGCCGTGGCTTTAGCATCTGCAAAAACAGAAGTCGCTCAAGCAAAAGCCAACTTAAAAAGGCTTCAAATAGAGCTGGAAAATGCCAGTTTAATTGCCCCTTTTTCTGGCATCCTTAATACGTTAGATGTTACGGAAACGCAATTACTGCAAGCAGGCGCATCAGTTGGTGAGCTTGTTGCGATAGACCCTCTTATCATTAGCACGAATGTGCCTCAAAAAGAAGCCAGCAAAATCAGCCTTGGTGTTAATGCCACCATTTCCATTAATGGAGAACAGATTGCGGGGAATATCAATTACATTAACTCTGTTGCAGATACAGGAACAAGATCCATTAACGTTGAAGTCGAAGTGCCAAATGCTAACAACAGAATACCAGCAGGCATTACTACGGAGGTGATGCTTTCTCTATCTGAACAAATGGCACACGGTTTCTCGCCAGCGCTACTCACATTAGATGACAACGGCCATACAGCCATAAAAACCCTCGATATTGATAACAAAGTAACACTGTCTCCTGTGACTATCATCAAATCAACACGAGAAAACGTATGGGTTACTGGTCTACCTAAAAACATCAACATCATTACTGTTGGTCAGGGCTTTACCGAAGTGGGTGACATTGTTGACGCCACTTTCGTTAACTAAAGGAGAATCAGTCTGTGCAAAGTTTAATTGAAGCGGCTTTATCACGTTCACGCACCGTATTGATGTTTTTTACATTAATTCTCGTTGCCGGCGTTGTCTCTTATATAGAAATCGCTAAAGAAAATAACCCTGATATCACTATTCCAAAGGTTTATGTCTCTGTAGGCTTAGAAGGAATTTCACCGGAAGATGCAGACAGCCTATTAGTTAACCCCTTAGAAAAAGAGCTAAAAAGTTTAGAAGGTCTAAAACAAATAAGTTCAACCGCGTCAGAAGGCCATGCCTCTGTCGCACTTGAATTCGAGTCTGGCACAGACATAGATCAAGCCATTATTGATGCGCAAGACAAAGTAGATCGCGCAAAAAGCGAACTGCCTGATGACGCGGATGAACCAACAGTAACGGAAGTAAATTTCTCTACTTTTCCTGTGTTGCGCGTTAGCTTATCTGGCAACGTTGATTTTGCAGTACTGAGTAATATAGCGGAAAAATTACAAGATTCCATTGAAGCCGTAAATGGTGTCTTAGAAGCGTCTATTAATGGAGACAGAGATCAGCAAGCAGAAATCATTATTAGCCCTGCTCAGCTTGAAACCTACAACTTGTCACTTGGTGAGGTCGTTAGCCTAGTATCGCAAAATAACAAATTAGTCGCTGCTGGAACAATGGATACAGGCTCTGGACGTTTCCCACTAAAAGTTCCGGGGTTGTTAAAGACAGAAGAAGACATTTTAAACCTGCCAATAAAAGTAGTGGGTGATGATGTTGTTCTTATGAGAGACATCGCTTCTGGCCAACTTACGTTTAAAGAAGCAACCAGCTACGCCCGTGTTGGTGGGGTAAACAGTATCACTATGGGCGTATCAAAACGTATTGGTGCTAACATTATTGAAACCATCACCGAAGTAAAGAAAACCATCGAGAAAGAAAGCGCGTCTTGGCCTGATGGCGTTCTTTATAGCCTATCTCAAGATGAGTCCATTCAAATTGAAACGTCTCTTAATGACTTGTTTAATAATGTTGTGACATCCACGCTATTGGTTATGATCGTTATCGTTGCTGCTTTAGGTATTCGTAGCTCGATTCTAGTCGGCCTTGCCATTCCCGGAGCATTTCTTACGGGAATTTTAATTCTCAACTTTCAAGGCTTCACACTCAATATGGTCGTGTTGTTTTCCTTAATTTTAAGTGTCGGCATGTTAGTGGATGGGGCCATTGTTGTTACTGAATACGCCGATAGAAAGCTGGCCGAGGGCGCATCTAAACGTCAAGCTTACTCTGAAGCCGCAAAACGCATGGCATGGCCAATTACGGCCTCCACAGCAACAACGCTCGCGGTATTTATGCCATTGCTTTTCTGGCCTGATATTGTTGGTGAGTTTATGCGCTATATGCCAATTACGATTATAGCGACTCTCACATCGTCTCTTGTAATGGCATTGATCGTTCTACCAACTATAGGCTCTCTTATTGGTAAAAAAGGTGCGTATACCCCAGAAAAAATGCAAACACTGCAACTTACTGAAACAGGTGATTTGAAGAAATTAAAAGGATTTACAGGTGCTTATACACGAATTCTAACCGCACTGATTGAATACCCATGGTTTGTTCTGATTTTTGCAATCACCCTATTAATAAGCACGCTTGCTATTTACTGGTCACTTGGTAAAGGTGTTGAGTTCTTTCCAGACATCGAGCCTGAAGTCGCTATGCTAGATGTCCGTGCCCGTGGAGATTTATCTTTAGATGAAAAGGACAAATTGGTTAGGCAGGTTGAGGCTCTGATTGTTAACAAAGGAGAGCTTAAAACCGTAATAGCAACGACTTATAATTCTCCTGGCAATGACGGCACACCCGATAGCATTGGCAATATCACTATGGAGTTTGCTGATTGGTATGCTCGTCGCTCTGCAAAAGACATTCTCGCAGAAATTCGAGAACAAGCAGAAATCATACCTGGTATTATTGTCGAGTCTGAAGTACAACAGGGTGGACCACAATCTGGTGCCGATATCCAACTTGAGTTGAGCTCCGACTACAGTGCTGCACTTAATGCTACGGCAGATTCAATTACTAAGCGGTTATTACAGCACGATGAAATCGTCTCTATTAATGATAACCGCTCTCCTCCGGGAATTGAATGGCAAATTAACATCGATCGAGTTCAAGCTAGCCGTTACGGTGTCGACATCACCACATTAGGTAACATAATCAAGTTGGTGACGAATGGGATTGTTCTAAGTGACTTCTTACCTGAAGGCGCTGATGACCAGATCGACATTATGCTGCGTTATCCCATTAACAAGCGTTCAATGGATCAATTGGATACCTTAACCATTCCTACTCAAAATGGCCCAGTCTCTATTAGTAATTTTATTACTCGTAAGGCGGCACCAAAACAAGGAGTGATCAACCGAGTTGAAGGTAAAAAAACCATTAGCATTAATGCGGATGTCAAAGATGGTCTTGTGGTCGACGAAGTTATTAAAGCGATTACCCTTGAGATTGAAGAACAAGGGATGCCGAATGAAGTGAGTTACCAATTTCGTGGAAACACGGAAGATCAACAAAATTCTGAGATATTTTTAATAAAAGCCTTTGGCGTGGCATTCTTCATCATGGCCATTATTTTGGTTACTCAGTTCAACAACTTCTTCCAGTGTTTGTTAATCTTAAGTGCTGTTATATTCTCTACGATGGGCGTATTTATAGGCTTGCTCATTAAAGGTGAACCCTTTGGTATTGTCATGAATGGCGTTGGTATCATTGCCCTTGCGGGTATCGTGGTGAATAACAACATCGTCTTGATTGACACATTTAATACCCTTCGAAGAATGGGAATGTCTGTCAGAGAATCCGCTATTCGTACAGGCGCGCAGAGGTTGCGCCCCGTCATTCTTACAACGGTGACGACTATTTTAGGATTGGTTCCAATGGTGTTCCAGCTTAATATAGACCTTATGCATCAAGCGATCAGTATTGGTGCACCTTCGGCTCAATGGTGGACTCAATTATCAACAGCCATTGCTGGTGGGTTGGCTTTCGCAACACCTTTAACTCTCATCTTAACACCATGCTTATTGGTGTTAGGTTACAGAAGAGCAGAAAAAAAATCACAATTAGCAAGTGCGGTTGGTTACAATAATAAACTTTCAGACAAGCCCAACACTATAGAGGGAACTCAAGAAAATACACTGGCATAGCACGGCCATCCATTGTCAATTCACAGTAGCCCTAGAAAAATATTTCGTATATTTTCCTAGGGCGTTTCTATACTTCTTAAAATATCCTTTTGTCAGTTTTTTTACATTAATCCATCAAAAAATCTTTATAAAATGTTATATTGTTTGAAATTAATTTAATAACCACTGTATTTCTTTTCTATTTAGGTGAATTAACTAATGGATTTCGCATCATTTGTTGGCATTATCACTGGCCTATTTCTTATTTTATCCGCTATCTTTTTAGGTAGTAGCGATATGTCTATATTCGTTAACATTCCAGGAATGATGATTGTTATAGGTGGAACGATAGCGGCGACACTGGTCACCTTTCAATTTAAAGACACCATGTCCGCCCTAAGAGCTTCAATCATAATTTTCACTCAAGACAAACAGAACCCTCAAGCAATGATTGCGACTATGCTACAGCTTACTAAAGTAGCTCGCCGTGAAGGCTTGATTGCTTTAAGCCGTGTAGAAGCCGACTCACCATTTTTACAGCGTGCACTCGCTATGGCATCAGATGCCTCTGATGAAACTTACATTCGAAACACATTACAAGCCGACATTGACTCTTTAAAAATGCGCCATTATGTTATTCAAGACGTATTTAAAAAGATGGGGACCTATGCTCCCGCATTTGGAATGCTAGGGACGTTAATCGGTTTGATACAGATGCTTTCTCAGTTAGACAACCCCGACACCATTGGCCCATCAATGGCCGTCGCGCTTTTGACCACATTTTACGGATCTTTCCTTGCCACTATTTTTTTCCAACCTATAGCAGGGAAGTTAAAAGCAAGAACCATTCTTGAAATACAAACACTTGAAATTATTCGTGATGGCACCGTAAGTTTACTAGGTAGTAATAACTATCTAGCCGTTTATGAAAGACTTTCTTCTTACGTTCCTGCTCATCAAAGGAAACCGGCTGGCATTGGAGCAGAAGAATAATGAGTGATCCTTTATTTGAAGAAGATGAAGTTCCTACTTGGATATTTACTTTTGCAGATTTAATGTCTCTCTTATTAGTATTTTTTATATTAATGTACAGTCTGTCTAAAATGACAGAAACCACCTTAGAAGCCGCACTTTCTTCTATCCAAATAGCACTTTCAAGCAACGGTGCCAATATTAACCAATCACCTCGCTTTTACTCCGGTGGAGGCAGCCAAACCATTGCTCCAGAGACGCCTCAACTCGCAGACAATCAAGACCTTACCTTTTCTGAGGAACCCATTGACACAGAAGAAAGAGAGCAAGTAAACGAAATTGCAAATGACATTGCTAATAAAATGATTTCTTCCAATTTATCAAATGTCGTTTCGGTATTTGAAGATGGAGAAAAAATAACCATACGAGTAGACGGACAAACGTTATTTGAATCGGGTGAAGCTCAACTTTCCTATGAAGCAGAATTCATTTTTAATAAACTCATTGATATTTTCAATCGCTACCCTGAATACTCCATAAGCATCCAAGGACATACTGACAACATCCCAATAAATACCGTTAGGTACCCTAGTAACTGGGAGCTATCCGCCATACGCGCAACCACCGCCCTACGCTATTTTTTAGACGCTGGCTTTCGGCCAGAAAGAATGACGGCTACCGGATACGCTGACAGCATCCCTCTTGTACGTAACGATTCATCAGAAAATCGAGCGGTTAATAGACGCGCTGAATTTGTTTTGCAAAAATCCCCAGATTTACAAAAACTCTATGGCAATTAATCCGATTCTATTTTCGACCCAAAATCGAAGAATGGCATTCAGACAGCCTCTCAGCAACAATGAGTTCTCTGTACTCTATCAAGCACAGCTTATTCAATGCCTAAATATCAGCATTCAAGGCTGCCAAATTGAGTATAATTCAGATTTAGCAAAAGAAACAATTGCCACCTTCCAACTACGTTATGGAATCAATGTATCTAGCGATATTCAAGCAAAAATCATCCGAATAGAAAATAATAAAATCGCCTTACATTTTATTAGAATAGAAAGTGATATAAGAACGGCTATTGAAGAATATCTACTCGAAATACAAAAGAACGAACTTAGATTAAAAAAAGAAGAAAAAATGAAAGAAAACGAAAAAATATTACTAAGAACATGAAATGCCCTTAATATAAAATAAGAAATTATGGAACAAACAATAAGACTGATTAACCACTTTAACCAGTCTTACTATACAAAACATTAAATCGCGTCTAATGCTTTTGCAAGGTCATCAATAATATCTTGCACATCCTCAACACCCACTGATATACGAATTAACCCTTCTACGATCCCCGCCTCGCTCTTTTGCTCGGGAGTTAATCTTCCATGTGTTGTACTAGCAGGATGTGTGACCAATGTTTTAGTATCACCGAAATTTCCTGTAATAGACAACAAACTGGTTCCATCGATAACCTTCCATGCAGTTTCACGCCCCCCAAAAACTTCAAAAGACAATAAGCCACCGAATCCCCTTTGTTGACGCTTTGCTAACTCATGATATTTATGAGATGGTAAGCCACCGTAGTTCACTTTAGATACTTTTGGATGAAGTTCCAACCACTCCGCTAGAGCCTGTGCATTTTCGGAATGAGCCTTCATTCTAAGTGGCAAAGTTTCCAATGCATTTAATAGCACCCAAGCGTTGAATGGACTCATACACGGGCCAGCACTTCGCATAAATGCAGTGAACTCATTAATTATTTTTTGGCTCGATATCAAAGCACCGCCAAGGCAACGGCCTTGACCATCAATAAATTTGGTTGCCGATTGCATAACAATATCAGCGCCTTGAGTCATTGGGTTTTGCAATACAGGTGTCGCCAAAACAGTATCAACACACAGAAGTGCGTTTTTTGCATGCGCAATATCAGCCACACGTTGAACATCAACGACTTCATATAACGGATTAGATGGTGTTTCAAAGTAGCATAATCGAGTATTATCCGTTATTTCTCGCTCCCAAGCCGCATAATCTGTCGCATCAACATAAACAACATCAACGCCGAATTTTTTTGTATAAGTATCAAAGAACTTTACTGTTGACCCAAAAATATTTCTCGAACACACAACCCGATCACCACAGCTCAACAAACTGTACGCCATCGTCATCAATGCTGACATACCTGAGCTAGTCGCAATTGCGGCTTCTGCTTTTTCCAAAACAGCCAATTTTTTTTCAAACAATTCAACCGTAGGATTCGTGAAACGAGAGTACACATTCCCATCCAAATCACCTGAGAATTTACCTGCAGCTTCTTTTGCACTGCTATAGGCAAAACTTGAAGTCATAAAAATAGCTTCACTGTTTTCTTGTTCTTGTGTTTGACGTACACCAGTATGGATGATATTGGTTAATTCTTTATAATCTGACATCAGTAAACTCCTTAGCTGTACCTAAAATGAAAGCGCCCAATTCAATTGGGCGATTTCAATACATAACACCCAAAAACATAACTAGAAAGGTTGCATCATATCACTTGCAGCCAGAGCTTCGACATTAGATTTCTTAGAGTCATTACGTGCTTTCTGTAAATTTTCTAAATATTCCGCATCAATGTTCCCAGTAATGTACTTACCATCAAATACGGATGTATCAAACTCTCTCACGTCAGAATGTTTCTCATCAATACATGCTTCAATTAGGTCATCCAAATTTTGGAAAATCAACTTATCAGCACCGATTAATTTACATATCTCATCCGATTCTCGACCATGAGCTATTAGCTCTTCAACAGCAGGCATATCAATGCCATATACATTGGGGTAGCGAACTTCAGGCGCAGCAGAAGCGATGTAAACTTTTTTCGCTCCAGCTTCTCTTGCCATCTCAATAATCTCTTTACTGGTCGTGCCTCGAACAATGGAATCGTCAACCAATAAAACTACTTTATCTTTAAATTCAAATGGTACGGGATTTAGTTTTTGACGAACGGATTTTTTACGAACTGCTTGCCCTGGCATAATAAACGTTCTGCCAATGTATCTATTTTTAACCAACCCTTCTCTAAAAGGGATATTTAATCTTTGAGCAATCTGAAGTGCCGCAGTACGACTGGTATCTGGAATTGGAATAACAACATCAATGTCATGCTCATTCCATTCTTCTTCAATTTTTTCAGCTAATTTTTCACCCATATTAATGCGCGCTTTATAAACAGAAATACTGTCAATAACTGTATCTGGACGGGCAAAGTAGACATATTCAAATAAGCATGGGCGAGCTACTTTTGCGGGTGCACACTGTTTGAAGTGGATATTGTGATTTACATCAACGAACACCGCTTCACCAGGATTAATATCTCTTTCTACTGTAAAGCCTGCCGCATTTAAAGCGACACTTTCTGAAGCAACCATATATTCATGACCACTCTCAGTTTTTTTAGATCCATAAATTAATGGGCGAATACCATCTGGATCACGGAACGCTAATAATCCATAACCAGTAATCAATGATACGACCGCATATCCACCTTGAATTCGATCATAAACTCGTTCTAAAGAGTTAAATATATCACCTGGAGTCGGTACCAATTTACCCTCTTGATGCAATTCGTGAGCTAAAATATTTAATAGCACTTCTGAATCAGAGGTGGTGTTTATGTGTCTCAGGTCAGATTCAAATATCTCTTGAGCTAGCTGTTTAGTATTAGTCAAATTACCATTATGCGCCAGAGATATTCCATAAGGCGAGTTCACATAAAACGGCTGAGCTTCAGCGGAACTTGACGTCCCAGCTGTTGGGTAACGAGCGTGTCCAATACCAATATTTCCCAGTAGTTTTTTCATATGACGCGTGCGAAAAACTTCACTTACCGCACCATTATCTTTGCGCAAGCATAATTTTCCATGGTAACTTGTTACCATTCCTGCAGCATCCTGACCGCGATGCTGAAGCACGGTGAGTGCATCAAAAATGACTTGATTGACCAATGTAGTGCCAACTACGCCGACGATACCACACATTCTGTTATTCCTCGTGTTTTAGGGGAAAAGCGATTTGAAAATCGATATTCATAATTTTAACTTTGTAAGGCGCGATCAATGAGAGTCGGATCAACTAAATCGGAACTCTTGCCTAACATTTCCTGCGCCCAGTCTTTTAATAAAATTAAATTTGGTGTCAGTTTAGATTCTTGCCAGAATTCATTTTCCGTAATGTGTGGACTTAAACTTAACAATGACACCACTGCTACGATGATTAACGCACCTCTAGCAAAACCAAAAATCATACCTAAAATTCGATCCGTGCTTGAAAGGCCTGTTATTTGTATTAATGAACCAAGTAAATAGCTTATTAAAGCACCGATACAAAGTGTAGAAATAAACAAAATAAGGAAAGAAACAATATATCGAATTTGATCGTTTTGAATTTGATCAATCAAGAGAGATTGCATTTGCGACGAAAACTTTATAGATACAACAAACGCCATACCCCAAGTAATGAGAGATAAAACCTCTTTAACAAACCCCCTTTTAAGGCTAATTAAAGAAGACAACAATATCACAATAAAAATGACCCAATCAAGGGTAGCAATAGAGCTTACAAGTTCCATAAATGCCTCTTATTTAATTGGCGAGGAAGTTTACCAGGTGTCATAAAGATTCAAAATACATCATATTAATTTTCAGAATACTTCACTATTAAGCCATTTAATCGAAACTCTTTTTCAATTTTTTCTCGGTAGGACTCAGCCTTTTCTCTTTTTATTTCAGGGCCTACATAAACCTTATAAAGCGAATTTGTAGTAATGCTATAAGCGGCATATTTTGCTTTTATCAATTTTTTGACTAGGTTGTCTGCATTTGACTTACTTTTAAATGTCGCAATCTGAACCGACCAACGTACACCTTTGTAGGGAGCAGTATTGTTCGTTGTCGGTTTCTGAATGGGAGTAGATGGCGTTGATGCTTTAATAACAACGTGCTCAACTTTATTTGTATTAAGCTGCACCTCGTCGTCATCTTTTTTAACCTTAGATGGAGCTGGAGGCTTGTCTTTTATTTCAACAACTGAATTATCGCCAAGGCTCGTAATCGGCTGTAAGGGGGGTATTTTAACACTCGGTAATGTTGGTGCAGATTCTACTTGGATTTTTACATCCAATTCAGGTGGGCGCTCCCCATCCAGAATTATCGGCAAGACTCCAGCAAATAGAACAACCATTAATGCCACACCAATTAGACGAAATCGTATTGTTTTATCAAGCATTCTCAAGCCTCTAAGAATAAACGTCTAAGTAATCAGCCACTGTATGAAAAGAGCCAAAAACAATCACAGGAACGTGTTTCTCAATAGCCTCTTGTTCAGCAGCAGCAAACGCCTCACTGACCGAATTATAACAGATACCTCGTCCACAGCATTCTGCCAGCAATAAGGATTTCGCTCCTCTTGGTGCACGTAAATCAGCAAAATGCCACGAAGAAAAAGAGTTAGACAAAATATTAATGACACTGTGGAAGTCTTTATCTTCTAACATCCCACATACGGCAATCGGCTGCACCCCCAGCATAGTAATACGCTTTGCAAGCTCTGCGGCTGCTTCAGGGTTATGGGCGACATCAATAATAACATGTGGCGAGTCATTTACCGTTTGAAAACGCCCTATCAAGGTAACACGATTAAACATACTGCTCAGCTTTTCTTGCGTAGGTACAAAGCCAGCAAAAACTAAAACAGCAATAACGGTAGCCGCATTTTCGATGGGTAAATGGGGAAGAATAAGATTGGAAAAAGAAAGACTGTCGCTTTTCCAGGACCAGTGCTTGGAATTTGCATCAAAAAAAAAGTGTTCACCTTTTTGCTTTAAAATGGCACCTATTTTTAAAGCATTTGACTGAATTGTATCAGGTGGATTTACCACACCACTAACTAGCAATGCATTAGGGCGAGCTATCCCAGACTTTTCAATCGCTATTTGATCAAGAGAATCACCTAACCAGTCTATATGATCTAAAGCGATAGACGTCACCACAGCAACATCCGCATCAATCATATTGACAGAATCAAGACGACCACCTAACCCCACTTCGAGCACCCAATGATCCAATTTCGCCTGGTCAAAAATGTAGAATGCAGCAAGTGTATTAAATTCAAAATAGGTAAGTTCAATATCTGAACGGATGCGATCGATAACACTAAAGGCATCACAAATCAAAGAGTCCGATACAGGTTTGCCGTTTATAGCAATTCTTTCATTAAATTTTAAAAAATGAGGAGAGGTAAAAGTACCAACGGTAAATTCATCATGCAACAAATAGTCCGTCAACATAGCACAGGTTGAACCTTTTCCGTTCGTACCCGCAACAGTTAATATTTTACCTTTTGGTCTTTTTATATTTAACTTCTCTAAAACCAAAGAGCAGCGATCTAAGCCAAGTTCAATATTATTAGGATGCTGGCTTTCAATAAATGAAAGCCATTCCTCAAGCGTTTTGCCTGACATTATATTATGCGGCCTTATTTGTAAGCATAGAAAGAATATTATAAAGTCTAGAACGCATCTCATGACGAGGGATAATCATATCCAGTGCGCCCTTATCTAATAAAAATTCACTACGTTGAAAACCTTCAGGAAGTTTTTCTCGCACTGTTTGCTCGATTACACGAGGCCCAGCAAAACCAATCAAAGCATTCGGTTCAGCGACATTTAAATCACCCAGCATAGCAAGTGAAGCTGATACACCTCCAAATACAGGATCAGTCATCGCAGATATATAAGGAATACCTCGCTGTTTCATTTTTTCTAGGCCAGCGCTTGTTTTAGCCATTTGCATCAATGAAATCAGCGCCTCTTGCATTCGAGCACCTCCACTTGCAGCAAAACAAACCAGAGGAATATTCTTTTCAAGGCATACATTCACTGCTTGGATAAAGCGTTCTCCAACAATTGAACCCATTGATCCGCCCATGAAATTAAATTCAAAAGACACCGCCACAATTGGCATGCCATTCAAAGTCCCTTCCATTGCTATCAGAGCATCTTTCTCGCCCGTTGATTTTTGAGCACCAACCAAACGGTCTTTGTAACGTTTTGTATCTTTAAACTTAAGCTTATCTTCTGGCTCTAAGTCCGATGCAATTTCAACTCGACCTTCTTTGTCAAGAAAAATGTCCAAGCGTTTTCTTGCGCTGATACGCATGTGATGCTCACATTTTGGACAAACATCTAAGTTTTTCTCTAACTCGGGGCGATATAGAACAGATTCGCATTTTGGGCATTTTTTCCATAGCCCTTCAGGAACAGATCCACCCACTCGCTTGGATTCACTTCTCATTATGGAAGGGACAAATTTATCTAACCAACTACTCATTCTTTACTCCCAAAAAACCTTATAATTCTTGCTACCTAAGTGTCCATTGCCTGACGCATAGGCAATAATACCTTGCTTAATTCTTCACATATTTGATCATTGGACGCATGTTGATTATCAGCAATACTATTAACTAAGACGCTACCCACAATAACACCATCAGAGCATTGAGCTACTTTTTTCGCTGTTTGAGCATCACGAATACCAAAACCAACACCGATAGGTAAGTCTGTAATCTCTTTCAAAGAATCTACATGCTCTTTGACACTCTCAACATCTAAAGATGCTGTACCAGTTACGCCTTTTACAGAAACATAATACACATAGCCTGAAGCCAGTTCACAAATTGTCTTTGCTCTATCTGGTGTTGTCGTGGGAGACAATAAATAAATCAAATCCAATTCATTTTCTTTGAAGAATTCTACTACATCTGTTGCTTCTTCTGGAGTCAAATCAACCAATAAGACACCATCAACACCAACTTTTTTTGCCGTTTCAGAAAATTCTTTATACCCAAAAAATTCAATTGGGTTTAAATACCCCATTAACACAATAGGTGTAATGCTATCCTGTGATCTAAATTCAGCAACAATATCTAAAACTTTTAGAATACTGGTTCCGGCTGCCAAGCTTCTCTCAGATGCCAACTGGATGACAGGGCCATCAGCCATCGGGTCAGAAAAAGGCATACCTAATTCAATAATATTTGCACCACTCTTAACCAATGAATGCATTATTTGAACTGTATGCCCCGGTGTGGGATCACCAGCAGTTACAAATGGGATTAATGCCTTTTGACCGTTTGCTTTTAAAGTAGAAAAGCATTGATTAATTCGACTCATTACTACACCTCAATCCCATCTAATTCAGCAACTGTAAGAATGTCTTTATCACCACGGCCAGATAAATTAATAACCACTATTTTATCTTGATCCATTGTCGCAGCAAGCTTCATTCCATAAGCAATGGCATGACTGGATTCTAAAGCAGGTAATATTCCTTCCAACCGGGTGAGATCTCTAAAGCCAGCCATTGCTTCATCATCATTTATCGCCACATAATTTGCTCGTCCAACATCTTTTAGCCAAGAGTGCTCAGGACCAACACCAGGGTAATCTAATCCGGCCGAAATGGAATGCGTCCCTATTATTTGTCCATCGTCATCAGCCATAACATAAGTTCTATTACCATGTAAAACGCCAGGGCGTCCCGCAGATAAAGGTGCAGCATGACGACCTGTTTCGACTCCGTCGCCGCCAGCCTCAACACCATACATTGCAACGTCCGTATCAGCAATAAAAGGATGGAACATGCCAATTGCATTCGAGCCACCACCTACGCACGCAACAAGTGCATCAGGTAAACGTCCCTCTTGAGTCATACATTGATCTTTAATTTCACGGCCGATAACTGCTTGAAAATCACGGACTAACATCGGATATGGATGTGGGCCAGCTGCCGTACCAATGATATAAAAAGTATCATCAACATTGCTTACCCAATAACGCATCGCTTCATTTAGTGCATCCTTAAGTGTTTTAGTCCCAGATTCGACTGGAATCACTTCCGCACCCAATAATTTCATCCTGTACACATTTAGAGACTGACGCTTTACATCTTCAGCCCCCATAAACACCTTACACTTTAAGCCTAATCTAGCAGCGACAGTTGCAGAGGCAACGCCATGCTGGCCAGCACCTGTTTCAGCAATGATATTAGGCTTCCCCATGTGCTTCGCTAACAAGGCTTGCCCAATTGTATTATTGATTTTATGAGCACCAGTGTGATTCAAATCTTCTCTTTTTAGATAGATTTTTGCACCGCCAACTTCTTTCGTTAAGCGCTCAGCAAAATATAAAGGAGAAGGACGACCTACATAATGCGCAAGATCATTATCAAATTCCGCTTGAAAAGATTCTTCTTTTGATAATTTTTCATATACTTTCGTTAAATCATCTAATGCTGACATTAATGTTTCTGAGACAAATACGCCACCAAATTGACCAAATCGACCATATTCATCAGGTAAGTCTGTCGAAAATTCTACCTTATCCACACTTCACTCCTAAAATAAATTCTTCTAATTTGATGCTATCTTTAATTCCTTTAGATTGCTCTACACCACCACTAACATCAACAGCATAGATACCTTCTATTGTTAAAGCCTTAGTAATATTACTTGGCGATAACCCGCCAGCTAAAATAAGAGGCATTTTCATATCTTTAGGAATAACGTCCCAATTAAAGGTTTCACCCGTTCCACCTGGGACACCTTCTTTGTACGCATCTAGTAACAATGCAGAAGCGGATGGGTATTCAGTTAATTGAGACAACAGATAGTCTTCGTTTTTAACTCTTAATGCTTTTATGTACGGACGACCAAATTTAAGACAATCCTTTTCTAATTCGTTACCATGAAACTGAATTATCCATCTAGAGTTTCCTTCAATAAGACTTTCAACATCCTGATCTAATGCATCAACAAATAATGCAACAGGAGTAACAAAAGGAGGTAAGTTAGCAACAATTTCATTTGCTTTAATTGGGTCAATATAGCGCGGGCTTTTTTTATAAAAAACAAAACCCAACGCATCAGCGCCTAAAGATGCCGCAGTTAAAGCATCATCCAAGTTGGTGATTCCGCAAATTTTAACTCGATGTGTCATAGTGTTTTTCTTTATGTATAGGTAAAAAGTGAGGCCCCATAGGCACATGAGGCAACCCATACTTTTTAGGGTATTCAGCATGAACAAAATACAAACCATCTGGAGGAGCAGTAACACCTGCAACAGTACGATCTTTCGCGCCTAGTACTTCTTTAGCCCACTCCACAGATCGTTCACTAGCGCCTATAGATATAAGGACTCCAGCAAAATTTCTAATCATATGATGCAAAAACGCGTTCGCCCGAACATCTAAAACAATGTAAGCACCCGCCTTATATACGTCAAAGTTTAATATTGTACGAACTGGGCTATGGGCCTGACAACCAACCGCTCTAAAAGATGTAAAATCATGGGTACCTCGAAAACATTCAGCGGCACGGCTCATTAATTCCACATCCAGTTTTTTATGGGTCCATGTCAATTCTTTTGACATGATGGCAGAACGAATACGAGTACTGTATATCACATATCGATAGCGCCTGCTCAATGCGCTAAAACGTGCGTGAAAATCGTCTTGCACTTCTTTCGCATCAATAACTGCAATATCTTCAGGTAAATTAGAATTAACTCCTAATACCCAAGCTTTAAGCTCTCGCTTAGAATTTGACTCAAAATGCACTACTTGATAACAAGCATGAACACCGGAATCTGTTCGACCTGCACAAACCACCGAAATAGGATGATTAGCAATGATACTTAACGCTTTTTCTAAACAGTCCTGAATCGTTAAAACTCTGCCTTTTTGAGATTGCCAACCTTTATAACTAGAACCTTTATATTCAACAATCAACGCAATTTTTTTACTCACTTGGTGACATCCGATCCATCATATTTTGGGCTTCTGCAATTTGAGTCTCATTACCAGATTCAACAACATCATCCAAAATAACTCTCGCCCCTTCTTCATCACCCATATCCATATAGGCACGAGCTAAATCAAGTTTAGTCGCCACTTCATCACCACTAGCATCAAAGAAATCAAACTCTTCCTCTTCATCTGATTCTTCTACATCTTCAGAGGCTTCATTTTCTCCGAACTCAGGAACGTCCAAATCATCATCACCGTCAAATTCACTGGCAATATCGGTTAGAGCGTCTTCAAAAGCACTCTCTATCGGAGAATCATCAAATTCTTGACTCGTTGTTTCTTCAGGCATATCTATGCCATCAAGACCAGAGTCATCAAGAAGGTTTGATACAAAAGACTCCTCTTCAGAGTTATCTATTTCAGGTAGGGCTGGCTGACTGTCTTCGACTGTTGGAATGCCATCATCAGTAGAATTAGAGTCGGACTCGCTCTCAAAAGTATCATCTAGAGCGACTTGATCATCAATTTCAATTACTTCAGAATCATCTTCATCTTCATCTTCATCTTCATCTTCATCAACTTCAAACTCATCGATTGATGACTCATCATCAGCTAAATCAAGATCATCAAAATCGTCCGCAGAATAAAACTCAAAAGCAAATGGATCCTCTTCTTCAACTTCACTGACCGTTGATTCAGCTACCTTTTCCACTGGATCTTCTTCAACATCATCAGACATAGCATCCATAGTGGCCGCTGTCGCACCAACAGCCATAGTACTCGATGATAAATCGAACTCATTATCTAAAGACTCAAACTGCTCTTGCTTTTTACTGCTTCTTCTCTTTAACAAGAAACCAATTAAGATACCAAGTAACATCATAACCACACCAATAAGAGATACTATGATGGGGTTCTTAAATATTTGATTGACTAACGAACTTTCTTCAATCATTTCAGCTTCACGACGTAACTGATCCGCCTCTAACAATTGATCCACTGTATTTTTCTGTTCTTGTATGATTTGTTGAGCACTGATCATTTGCTTTTGCAATTCAGCTAACTGGGCATCTTTTAAACTTATCAGTTCTTCCAAAGTCTCTTGTTGCTCACTAAGTTCTTTTAATTTACTTTCTAGATCGCTTTTTTCTCGTTTTTCTTTATCAAGTAGCTCTTTACTCTCAGAAAGCTTACCTTCTAAGTTTTTAATTATTTCGGAATTGTTTTCATTTGAATTAGACGAATCTTCAGGTAAAACACTGGAACCCGAAACTAAGGACAATTTATCCCCTTCATTCGCTTTTTGCTTTGTTTGAGCGTTGGAGTTTGCTTGCGTATTTAACTGAGCCTTACCTAAACTCTTAGGTATCTTTCCTTCTCTTTTTAATGCCTCCCAAGCTAAGTTCTGTCGTTCAAATTCTTCTTTTGAAGCAAGGCGGTTAAATACTGCGATTTGATCTTGAGTTGGCAACCTCAAGATCGACCCTTCTTTCAACAAATTAATATTATTAGAATGAAAAGCATCTTCATTTAAGGCCTGTATAGCCATCATGGTTTGGTAGATTGTTAAATCGCTAGATGGCGCATTTTTATCAGCAATACTCCATAGAGTATTTCCACGTATAACACGCAGTTCATTGCCATCCACAGAAGTAATAGCAGGTGTTGATGTGGGCCTAAATGATACAGAAGATGACTGTGCGGATTGCACGACGCCTTCCCCACTTTTCTCTATAAAAGCCGCACTACTTAATGGTGTTTGATACTCACGTACTACTTGCCCGCTTGGCCATCTAGCAGCAAGAACAAAATGCAACTCCGATGCGTTCAGGGGCTCTGCACTGCGAATATCAACGACCAGCCTATTATCACGATTAATAACTTGAAACTTAAGCTGAGATAGCGCTCTAATAGGTGTGATACCAGCCAATCTAAATTCGCTTTCACTACCCAACCGAATAGAGACATCTTTTGCTGTAAAGTTAGCTGTATCTGTTAAAAAAACTTCTGCACGGAAAGGTTCGCTTCGTGAAGATTTAAGAGATAACTCACCTAATTCAAGCGCAAAAGCAGAAGATCCGAACAAATAACCGGACACAGCTAAACTAATGAGCGTTTTCTTTAGCATAAGTTTCCCTTTTCTTTTAATTTACTGAATGATTCAAGCATTAAGTATCTTACACAGTCTATGATTTATCAATAGCTTTAGAATCAACGGTTTGGCTTTAATAAGAGAAGCACCTTCCATTTCAACCATAAATTCAAGCTTTAATACATTAATTTATTTTTAAGGTAATTATTACCTTTTGTGACTTATAGACATTTTTAAACTTAAAAATTAAGGGCACCGAAGTGCCCTTAATTTGCAAAACCTAGGAGGTTTAAGCATTAACAACATAATAGATCACTACTACATCATACCGCCCATACCGCCCATACCGCCCATACCGCCCATATCAGGCATTGCTGGCGCATCTTCTTTAGGTGAGTCTGCAATCATACATTCAGTAGTAATCATAAGGCCTGCAACCGATGCGGCTGCTTGCAATGCTGAACGAGTTACTTTCGCTGGATCAAGAATACCCATATCGATCATATCACCGTATTCTCCTGATGCTGCATTGTAACCAAAGTTACCTTCACCTTGTTTTACTTTGTCAACAACAACAGAAGCTTCATCTCCAGCATTGGTTACGATTTGACGCATTGGCGCTTCCATCGCACGTAAAGCCAAAGTAATACCAACGTTTTGATCTTCATTATCACCAAGCAATTCAGATAGTTTAGAAAGTGCGCGAACTAGGGCAACACCACCACCAGCAACAACACCCTCTTCTACTGCCGCACGAGTAGCATGAAGAGCGTCATCAACGCGTGCTTTTTTCTCTTTCATTGCTACTTCACTAGCTGCACCAATCTTGATTACAGCAACACCGCCGGCAAGCTTAGCAACACGCTCTTGAAGCTTCTCTTTATCGTAGTCAGATGTTGAATTCGCCATTTCAGCACGAATTTGCTCTACACGGCTCGAAATATCACTAGCCTGACCAGCACCATCAACAATTGTAGTGCTTTCTTTCGTAAGCGTAACACGCTTAGCTGTACCTAAATGCTCAAGAGTTGTTGTATCCAAAGAAAGACCTACTTCTTCAGATATAACAGTTGCACCGGATAGAATAGCAATATCTTGCAACATTGCTTTACGACGGTCACCAAAACCTGGAGCTTTAGCAGCAGCTACTTTTACAATGCCACGCATACTGTTTACAACGAGAGTCGCAAGTGCTTCACCTTCAACGTCTTCAGCAATAATAAGTAATGGACGCGAAGCCTTAGCAACACCTTCCAATACTGGTAGAAGATCACGGATATTAGAAACTTTTTTGTCAACCAACAAGATGAACGGGCTTTCTAATTCTGCGCTCATATTTTCTTGATTATTAATGAAGTATGGAGACAAATAACCACGGTCAAACTGCATACCTTCTACAACATCAAGCTCATCATCAAAGCCTGAGCCTTCTTCTACAGTAATAACCCCTTCTTTACCCACTCGTTCCATTGCTTCTGAGATAATTTTACCAACAGAAGAATCTGAGTTAGCAGAGATTGTTCCAACTTGCTCAACGGCTTTGGAATCTTTACAAGGAGTAGAAAGATCAGCCAATTCAAGAACAACCGCTTGAGTCGCTTTATCAATACCGCGCTTAAGGTCCATTGGATTACGACCAGCCGCAACGGCTTTTAAACCTTCAGTAATAATAGACTGAGCCAAAACTGTCGCGGTAGTTGTACCATCACCAGCAGCATCGTTTGCTTGTGAAGCAACTTCTTTGACCATTTGAGCGCCCATGTTCTCAAATTTGTTTTCTAGCTCAATTTCCTTAGCAACAGTAACACCATCTTTAGTAACAATTGGCGCACCGAAAGATTTTTCAATTACAACGTTACGGCCTTTAGGTCCTAACGTAACCTTTACGGCATCAGCTAATACATTTACACCATGCAACATTTGTTGACGAGCGCCATCACCAAATTTAACTTCTTTAGCAGACATATTCTATAATCCTAAACTGTATGTTTAATTCAAAAAAGAGAGATTTTTAGAAAATTAAGCTTCTAAAATTCCGTATATTTCATCTTCTTTCATCATTAATAGCTCTTCGGCATTTAGTTTTACTGTTTGACCGGAGTACTGACCAAACAAAACAATGTCACCTACCTTTACTGCTAAAGGAGATACATCTCCATTAGCTTGAATACGGCCAGTGCCCACAGCCAGCACTTCACCCTGATTTGGTTTTTCAGTAGCAGAGCCGGGCAAAACGATACCAGAAGCGGTTGTTGTCTCTTCTTCTTTACGGCGAACAACGACACGATCGTGCAAAGGACGAATATTCATTGATCTCTATCTCCAAAATGTAATTAATGCCAGGACCCCCCTGGCGGGGTTGCTCCCACTTTATATAGCAGGATGCATACTGTCTGTGGATATAAGGTTGCATAAATCCTTTTCAACCCCTTAGTTTAATTAATTCTTATCAATTTGATCTTTATTTTCCCTCGTATATTCACCTTCTATTACATCACCATTATCTTTGTGTCGAGACGCATAACTAGCAGACGCATTAATCTTGCTAGCAATAAGTTTCAGAAATACAGTATAGAAGATACCTTTTCTCACAGGAGGAATTAATAACAAGATCCCTATTGCATCTGTTACAAAGCCAGGAATAACCAAGAAGACGCCTGAAATCGCCAGTAATATCCCATCCACCATCTCTTGAGCAGGTAAAACATTCACTTTTAATTTTTCTTGCGCTTTTAATAACGTTTCCCCACCTTGCTTTCTAATGATTCCAATACCAAAAATCGCGGTGGCAAAAATCAATAATACGGCATTTAAACCACCTATTTGACCACCCACTTCAATCAATACCAATATTTCAATAATTGGAATCAACAATATAAAGAAAAGAGCTTTACGCATATAATCGTCTTACCTTATTTATGTGAAAAACATCTACACTATCGACTAGAGAATAAGAAACCGACAATGGACGAATTTAAATTACGAATATACAGCATTCTAAACGAGCTACCTACTGGGGAAATTATATCCTATGGAGAGCTTGCAAAACGGGCAGGCCATAAAAACTATGCAAGACAAGTTGGCAGGATCCTAAAAGAGCTACCAAAAGACACTGAGCTCCCTTGGTTTCGAGTCGTAAACAGTAAAAAAGAAATCAGCTTTCTAATTGATTCTTCCGCCTATCTAAGACAAAAAGAACAATTAGAAAATGAAGGCTGGCATATCATAGGTAAAAAAGTAAAACCTTCCTAAGATAGCCAGCCAAACCTAATCAGTCTCGAAAGTTTGAGAACTGCACTGGAATATCTAATTCTGCCGCTCTTAACAATGACATTACCTCTTGCAAATCGTCACGTTTTTTCCCAGTCACACGTAATTGATCACCTTGAATTTGTGTTTGCACTTTGACTTTACTGTCTTTGATTATTTTAACAATTTTCTTTGCTTCCGCAGCTTCAATCCCCTCTTTCACAGTAATCGACTGCGTCGCTCTTAAATTTGCATTGACAACTTTACCACGCTCCAATGACTTCAGATCAATGCCTCGTTTAACCATTTTTTGAAACAAGATATCAATCATTTGCTTTAACTGAGCTTCCGCTTTCGCTTCCATATCAATACTTGTTTTCTCCTTAATTTCATAACTTGCATCAACTCCTTTAAAATCATAACGAGTCACAATTTCACGGTTTGCTTGGTCTACAGCATTTGTTACTTCGTGCCAATCTAATTCAGATACCACATCAAATGAAGGCATTTTTCTCTCCTAATTCGCTTTCCAAAAAAATTTTCGAGATAATACCAGCAATTCAACCTAATCAACATTATTTAGTAACAAATGATCCATCAAAAAACGTTCGAATCGTGGCTTATTGTTGGCGCTGGGGCAATTGGCCTTTTATGGGCATGCAGACTACAGCAAGCTGGACACTCTGTTACCGTTCTAAACAAAAGAACAAATGGTTACCAACACATATCCATCAGAGAAGAAGCAACGACATCGGTGCAACAGATACATCATACCGTTCTTGAACACCTAGCACCTGGACACAATCATGTTTTGATTTGCACCAAAGCGTTCGATCAAATCGATGCTTACAATGCAATAAAAAACTCGCTTTTACCTAACGCTTACATAACAACACTATGCAATGGAATGGGCGTTCAAACAAAAATACAACGCTCATTACTGCTACATCACACTTTGATTGCAGGCACCACGACTGAAGGTGTTTTAAAGCACAATCAATACACCATTGAAAAAACAGGCACGGGATCGAGTTCTTTTGGCTTCTTTGATGTAAACAATAACTCAATGCGATCTTTTCCTTACGCACTACAGCAATATCAAGTTTCAAATATTTCTGAAAAAATGCTGATTAAAGCAACTGTAAATGCAGTTATCAACCCTATTACAGCCATTCATAAAATTCAAAATGGCACTTTATTAAAAGAGCCTTATTACTCTCTGTCAGTTGCGGCCATTAAAGAATTGATCACACTATTGAGCCACCCAAAATTTCAGGCCAATAACGAATTTATTCAGGATATGGATTTGAAGACAATTACCAATATGGTTTTTGACGTCGCTAAAAAGACAGCAGCCAACCGATCCTCTATGTTAGAAGATGTCAACAACAAACGAAAAACAGAAATTGAGTTCATTTCAGGTTATTTTGTGAACGAAGGGGAAAAGATCGGCCTGAAACTGCCAATTCAAGAAAACTATTTAGAAAATATCACATCAACTCAATAGTAAGTTGAATAATTTATGTTGGGTGGTCAGCATTTTAAAGTATAACCACCCAAAACACGGCTATTTAATTCGGGTTACTTTACCCGGTGACAATGCGATTTTCTTATCTTTATAAAGGGCGCCAATGGCTTTTTTAAAGGTTGCTTTACTCACTTTAAATACCGCGTAAATAGCTTCTGGACTACTCTTATCGGTAATAGTCATTTCGCCGCCTTGAGCATCGAGGTAATCCAATACTTCATCTAAAATGCCACGAACTTTTTTATAACCAACTTCTTGCAAGCTAATATCAATTTTACCACCGTCTCGAACCCGCTTAATAAAAGCAGAGACCTCTTCTCCTTTACGAAGCTGTCTAAAAGCATCTTGAAAAAACAATACTCCCCAAAAACAATCATCGATAATACATTTAAAACCAATATCAGTTTTATCACCAATAATCGCTTTAACCTTCTCACCTGTTCGGTAAGGTATTTCCTCTCGATTCAATAAAGGGTCAACTTTGGTCGTTGCTACAATACGATTCGTATGTTGATCTAGGTACACAAACAGTAAATGCGTCTCACCTTCTTCAACCCGTGTTTTTTGTTGACTAAATGGCACCAACAAATCTTTTGGCAACCCCCAATCAAAAAATGCACCTATATGATTGACAGCAATGGCGGTCAACCCCGCAAACTCACCGACTTTCACTTTTGGGGTTTCAGTGGTTGCAATCAACTCATCATTTGAGTCAAGGTAAACAAACACCTCAATCTCATCACCTACTCTTTTTCCTTTTGGGATATACCGCTTAGGTAATAAAATTTCACCCAATTGCTCTGCATCCAGATAAAAACCAAAATCTTTTTCTTTAACGACAACTAACGTATTCAGTTGTCCAATGTTAACGGCCATGAAATCTCCGGCTAATTTAATAATTTAACATACGCTTACTGTATTAGTAGCATATTACAAACTTTACCCTGCTTACTATACGTCACTCTTTTACAAAGCACACTCTCAGCAGCCATTAAAATCCTCGCTATAAGAAAGTCATAACTAATTGGACATAAATAGCACACAACAAACATAGATCACAAAGCATTTGTATACTCTCCCGTTAAATGCATTATGCTTCTAAGCTGCGTTTTATTTTCAATACATGCTCATGCAGAAAGCCCACGAGTAGCGATTTATACAGGGAAACAACCTATCACTTCTTATACTCTTGCAATAAAGCTTTCGAATAGCTTGCTCTTTGTTTCTGTAAATATCAAAACCGTTTTAAGTTCCGCTGGATACAGTTTGCACGACGGGTTAAAACCTGCGTTTTCATGATAGATTAAGAAATTACTGCGAGTTTAATAAAGTTTATAGTACTTATTGGGACAACGGAGGCTTTCCTATTGCAAGAGAAGCTATTTAAGTAGGCGCATTACCTAGAGAACAACCAAACGCAGAAGTATTGGCCGATGCATCTATTATCGCTTCAAAATAAAAATATTCATGCAAAAGACTGATTTAGCACTTCAAGCATATATATAGGCCTGTTACATTCTCATTGCATATTAGAAACAGCTTACTCTTCCACATTCATGCAATCTTGAATTATTTGATCAATTTTTTGAGCGCCTGTTTCTTTCATTTTTTCAATATTATTCTCAGGAATCACATCCGTATCACCATAAAACTCAATCGCCTTTTCAACACTTCCCTCCCTTAATATATGCAACATGGGATATGGAGAACGGTTTGTGTAGTTCGAAACATCGTCTTGCTCCGCACCTGAAAAACAATAATCAGGGTGGAATGTGGCCAATTGATAAATGCCTTCGCACTCTTGTTCATACATAAGGCTTTCAGCAAGGTCCACAAAATCTAAATATTGATAAAAGCCTTTAAATAACGTTGGGAAGACTAATAAAGTCGTTTCTGTTTCAACATGTTCATCCAGCCAATGAATTTCTGACATCAACTCCTCTAACGCAACTTCTACCTTTTTTGAACGAATAACACACACTCGAACCGATTTTCGCTCAACTTCTCGCTTTGCAAAAGGGCAAACGTTTAATCCTATAATAAACTGATTAACCCAATTCATTGTCTGCTGTGTAACCAACTCATCTGATAATTGCATACGTAACGCTCTTAAAATTTATTATAATTTAGCACTTAATTGCCAAGCTTGATCTTAACTATAAAAGCAAAAGGATAGCAGGAGACATTTTTTATAGTAAACAAATACATCATGAACATGCTTTTAATGTAAAGTATAGTAAAACGCGCTATTATTTCCCAAACTTAGTTCTTTAGTAAAAGAATTATAAAGCTTTTTACTGATACGCCTAACAATTATAGAGATAATGCATGTCATTTGACGTTTTAGATAACCCCATTCAATACGCCATCAAGCAACTTGGCTTTACAACACCGACTCCAGTTCAGGCAGAAGTGATTCCTATTGCTATGGATGGTGATGACATTTTAGCAACTGCACCAACAGGCACAGGTAAAACGCTGGCTTTCATTGCACCTGCTATCCAGCATTTGTACGACCGTGACGAAGAATCAACGAACGCACCAAAAGTACTAGTACTTGCGCCTAGCCGCGAATTAGCAAGACAGATTTTCAACGTTACAGAGTCCTTAACCGCAAGCAGTTCTTTTACATCTCAATTAATTATCGGTGGCACACCATACGGAATGCAGCAGCAACAGCTAAGTGAAGACTGTGATATTTTAATTGCGACACCAGGCAGATTACTCGAATTAGATGAAAAACAATGGCTTGACCTTTCAGATGTAACCTATTTCGTTATTGACGAAGCCGATCGCATGCTTGATATGGGTTTTTCCGATGTCATCTTTAAACTATCTAAATTGCTGCCTAAAGAACATCAAACTCTTATGCTTTCAGCGACATTAGAAGGTGAAAAAATTGGCAAACTGTCTAGCCAATTATTAAAAGAAGACGCTCAACAAATTCGATTGGGCGATTCCGCAAGATCCGTACCCTCTCAAATAGAACAAATTGCTTACCGCGTTGATGATGATGCCCACAAATTACGCTTTCTTGAACACATATTAAAAAGTGAAAATGTTAAACAGGTGGTGGCCTTTGTTTCTAACAGAGATCACGTTGATGTTTGGGTAAATAAAATCCGTACATTAAATATTATGTGTGATGGGCTACACGGAGATATGAAGCAGAGCGACCGTAGCGAACACTTGAAACAAATGAAACGAGGCCGTTTAAAAGTCCTAGTCGCGACTGATGTTGCATCTAGAGGCATTGATTTGCCAGAGATTAACACAGTAATAAATTTACGCCTACCTCCAAAAGCCGACTCATATGTTCATAGAGCAGGCAGAGCATCAAGAGAAGGCAAACCTGGCACATGTATTTCTCTTGTCGATATCAATGACCTTCCGGCTATAGAAAAAATTCAACGTTATATGCTTGCTCCTATTAAATTTTCCAGAGTAGCGGGATTAGAAGCCAAACAGAAAGTTCGAGTTGCATCATTAACCAAGGGGAAAAAGAAAATCAAACCCATGACAAAATCCATTCTAAAAGCAGAAGAAAAACGCAAAGAAAAAGCCAGAAAAAAGCAAAAGCAAAATTAAGATCTAAATAGATACACAGAGAAAGTAGACAGGTATGTGCCCGTTTACTACTCCTAGTAAGGATATGAAATGCAATTTAAAAACACATACCTCATTTCTGTAATATCAACTGTCTTCAGCCCTTTTATTCTTGCCATTGATACGCCTCGATTTGTAACCTCCTCTTTCCCACCACTTCAATACATTCATCAAGAACAACAAAGCGGCTACGTCACAAAACTCTTTGAAAAAATTCATTTAGAACACAAAGAATTAGGCAATTTAAATATTGAGTTTTTACCATGGAAACGAGCTATGTATGAAGCAGAGAAAAAGCAAAACCTTTTTTTCTTCTCTGCATCCAGAACCCCTGAAAGAGAGTCTCGATTTCAATGGGTAAGTGAAATATCACCCTATGGTCAAGCAATATACAGCCTCAAAAATTCAAGCCAAACAAATATAAACAGCATTGAAGAATTAATGGAAAAAAAATGGGTAATCGGAGTTCAAAACGGCAGCAGTATGCAAGAATACTTGCATAATCAAGGCGTCCCTGCTGAATTAATAATGACAGTGACAGATTACAAAACGTCTATAAAAATGTTATTTTCAGGTAGAATTGATGCGGTTCCGTTAACGTATTTTTTAGCCAATGGTGCAGCTTGCTCTCTGGGATTTGACCATTCAAAACTGCAGCTCAATTTTAAAATTGATGAATTGTCAGACCCTTTGTGGTTAGCTGCCAGCCTTAAAACATCAAAAGAAACCGTTGAATTTTATAGAAATTCAATTGAAGAATTAAAACATTCAGGGTGGCTTAATCACAACATCCAGACAGAAATCTCAAGATGGGAAGATCAAATGTGCAACACGTGAGAATTCATTCCTGTAAAACGTGATGCACACATTAATTAATCTTCGACTAACTAATTAACCATCACCAAGGATAATTGTATGTTGCTTTCTCTTTGCCTTAGTTTCTAAATACTGCCTATTATGCTTATTAACATGAACCCCCGTAGGAACGATGTCATCAACAGTAATGCCATTATTTATCAATTGCTCTGCTTTATCCGGATTATTAGTCAGCAGCCTCACATTACCTAACCCTAACGCTTTTAACATTTCAGCCGCAACCGAAAAGTCTCTACCGTCATCAGGTAAATGCAACATCTCATTTGCTTGGTAAGTATCATAGCCTTGATCTTGAAGAGCGTACGCTTCTAACTTAGCATACAAGCCAATTCCACGCCCCTCTTGTCGTAGATACAAAATATACCCGCCCTGCTCATTAATGAGATCAATCGCTTCATCTAGTTGCTCCCCGCAATCACAACGGCCTGAACCAAATACATCACCCGTCAGGCACTCTGAATGCAACCGGACTAAAGGCACTTTCGACTTTTCTAAAGAGACACCTTCACAATGTATTGCAATATGTTCTTTCCCTGAATCATCACCATTAAATGACACAAACTCTGCCATCACCTTTCCCGCTCTCATCGGGATCATAACTCGACGCTTAATGGTCAATGTATTCATAAATTAACTATTCTCATTAACAAACCAACAACAGTATGATTGTGGCAACTAGGATGAAACTCAAGTTTATCCATATAATTTACCTTTATTTATTTTTTTGCACTAAATGTTCTAAAGGCAAAGCCGTTCTATCCATTACTTTTCTCAATAAAAAGCTTGAGTGAATACCCGTCACACCTTCTATTCTCGTTAGTCTACCAAGCAAGAACTCTTGGTATTTATCCATATCTTCGACCACAACCTCAATCAAATAATCTGCAGATTGACCTGTTACTAAATTCACAGATTTCACTTCTGGATAGGATGACATTAATGATTCGAATAACTCAAATCGGTCAGGAGTATGCCTATCCATACTAATTTGAATAAAAGCAGTGAGTGTCAACCCTAACTTCCTCTGGTTCAACAAAGTTACTCGTCGGTCGATAATTCCAGACTCTTCTAAGGATTTCATACGCCTTAAACAAGGCGAAGGAGACAGTCCAACTCGATCTGCCAACTCCTGATTTGTTAAGCTAGAATCTTGCTGAATTTCAGTCAAAATTCGAATATCAATTCTATCTAGATTCAAAAAAACACCATTTAGCATCAAAATTTTATAAAAACTAACAATTTAATTGCTAAATTAAACATATTTAGTATGAAAAACGCAATTTATCACCTCAAAAAATTCTGTATTATTTGTTTATCGAATCATTTACCACATGATATTACTTAATCGCCAAGCACACAGAGCACTTTTGAGGATGAACAATGTCAGTATTTACCCACACTAAGTACACCCCTTTTCAACCAGTACAAATTACCAACCGTACTTGGCCTGATAAAGAAATAACTCAAGCACCAACTTGGACCAGTGTCGATCTACGAGACGGCAATCAAGCGTTAGTGGAACCAATGACGGTTGAACAAAAAAAAGTGATGTTCAAAATGCTGCTGGATGTTGGCTTTAAAGAAATTGAAGTAGGCTTTCCGGCAGCATCGCAATTAGATTTCGATTTTGTCCGCTGGATTATTGAAGAATGCCAATTGCCTGAAGACGTTTATATACAGGTATTAACTCAAGCTAGACCAGAACTAATAGCCCGCACATATGAATCCTTAAAAGGTGCGAAAAAAGCCATTGTTCATGTTTACAATTCGACCTCTAAAACACAACGGGAACAAGTATTCCGCCTAGATAAACAAGGCATCATAGACATCGCTGTAAATGGTGCTAAATGCGTTCAAGAACACGCATTAAAAAACCCTGAAACCGAATGGGTTTTCCAATACTCACCCGAAAGCTTTACAGGAACGGAAACTGATTACGCTGTAGAAGTAGTTAACGCGGTTGCTGACGTGTGGAAACCAACTCCAGAGAAAAAAGTTATTATCAACTTACCAGCAACAGTTGAAGTCACCACTCCAAATAGGTTTGCCGATCAGATTGAATGGTTCTGTCGTGAAGTTAAAAATCGCGAATCATTAATTATCAGCTTACACACTCACAATGACCGTGGTTGTGGCGTTGCTGCTGCGGAGCTTGGCTTAATGGCAGGAGCAGACCGTATTGAAGGCACAATGCTTGGTAATGGTGAACGAACAGGCAACATGTGCATTGTTACCATGGCGATGAACATGTACAGCCAAGGCGTAGATCCTCAATTACAACTAGGTAACATGGATCGCATTGTCAGCGTTGTTCAGTCTTGCACTCAATTATCCGTCCACCCTCGCCACCCTTATGCTGGTGAATTGGTCTTTACTGCATTTTCAGGCTCTCATCAGGATGCAATTAAAAAGTGTTTAGACAATCAGACAGATGACAAGTCATGGGACGTTGCGTACTTACCTATTGATCCAAGAGACGTAGGTCGTAGCTATCAAGAAGTCATTCGCGTTAATAGCCAATCAGGTAAAGGCGGTATTGCTTATAGTCTTGAGCAAGAATATGGCTTGGCATTGCCGCGCTGGTTGCAAGTTGAGTTTAGCCCTATCATCCAAAAATTTGCTGAAGAAGATGGTGGTGTTGTCACAACCGAATCCATGAAACAACTATTCGAAAATACGTACATGACTGGCTCCACTCCATACGCAATTGGCCGATACGAACTGCAAAAAGATGGCGTCGACACAATTCGTGCTGACATCATCTCAAACGAAAGCACGTCAAGTATCTCAGGTGAAGGCAATGGTGCAATCTCTGCGTTTGCAAATGCCATCGCTGAACAATTTAATATTCAGATGGATGTCACTCAATATTCAGAACACGCACTAACAATAGGCAGCGATTCGAATGCCATAGCTTATGTTCAAATGAATATAAATGGCGAGCGCTATAATGGCGTTGCAATCAATGCTGATATTGTGGCTGCATCTATTCAGGCTATTTTAGCAACAGTAAATCAGTTCCTTGTAAGCAATAATAAAAGTAACGTTGCTTAAATCATAAACCGTTACTTCATTCAATCTACAAAAGCCGTCACCTAACAAAGTGGCGGTTTTTGTTTATGGACTAAGACAATGTTTTCCTGCCCTATTTAGAAAAAACCAAAAGGAATCAATAATGGGCATAGTTACTGATATATTTATGATCATTGTGTTGGGCATGCCCTTTAAAAGCTCGTACCCTGTATCACTAATTACATTTAACAATAGTAGGACGATTTTACTCTTTAGCATCTTAGCCATCGTATTTTGGAATATTGCTAGGTACGCCAGAAACCTCCATCATTTTTTGTCAAAAACAACCTAAAAGTGAGCCACTGCGATAATCCTACATCTCCATTAACTCATTCAATCCTTCTGGCTGAGCCGTTAATTGCTCAATAGCAACTTATCCATAGTCTCTCTCGTTTTTACTTGTTTTTTAATCGGCAAAATTAAATTTAACGAAAGAGAGTCGCTTTTTAAACTTCTAGTAAACACACTTATTGGGACGGTGTGATTTTCATAAAGCGACTGCGTCAATATTTCTGGGAGGTCTTGATGTACCGTCTTGAATTTCAACCGAACTTCAATCTCTGAACCAAAAAAAACCCTGACAGGGTCACCTATCAGGGCTTTCTATTGAAACTTGACGACGACCTCGTTCCCTTCATAAAGAGCCACATGGCGAATGCCACTCTACCATCGGCGATGACCATTTTGTCAGTGGCTGAGTCAATATTTCTGGGAGGTCTTGATGTACCGTCTTGAATTTCAACCGAACTTCAATCTCTGAACCAAAAAAAACCCTGACAGGGTAACCTATCAGGGCTTTCTAATTGAAACTTGACGATGACCTACTCTCACATGGCGAATGCCACACTACCATCGGCGATGACGCTTTTCACTTCTGAGTTCGGGATGGGATCAGGTGGTTCAACGTCTCTGTGATCGTCAAGCAAACTTGTTGCGTTTGG
>NZ_JBLIXL010000023.1:0-48430 GCF_047525455.1 Marinomonas phycocola | reverse complement strand
GAAAGTAAAATCAAAACGATGTTTTTTCTTCTTGTTGGACTGTGACTCGTTGTTCTGAGTGCTTGTCCGTGTCAGCGAGGGCGTATATTAAGGATCTACAGATTTAGTGCAACCCTTTTCATGATTTTTTTACAAAAAACTTCAACACATTAATAATTCAGTAACAATCACAAAAAAACATCTATTTTTTGTACTATTTTAATGTCTTTTTCATTAATTTCGGCCTTATAGGCAATCACTTCCACCCCTAAAGCGACAACTTCTTTTAACGCCTCTGCATAGCTAGGGTCAATTGATGAAGCGGGCCGAACATCATCAATGCCCGTATGACTTGCACAAAAGAGCAAAACAGCTCTATGACCTTGATTTACCATAGAAGCCAGCTCATATAAATGCTTCTTGCCTCTTTCAGTTATAGCATCTGGAAAGTACCCCCTTCCATCTTCTTCTAATAAAGTGACATTTTTAACCTCTACGAAGCACAAATTTTCTTTCATATCTTTCGATGAAGACAGCAACCAATCAATCCGACTATTCCCACCGTATTTAACTTCTGACTTATGGAAATCATACCCCTGAAGCTCCTGAATAATACCAAGATCAATTGCTTCTTTAACCAATTTATTAGGGAGTCCCGTATTTATGCATGCAAGATGAGTCTGATCAACTTCTACTAATTCCCATGTATAAGCATACTTCCTTTTGAGGTTACCGCTTTTTGAAATCCAAACTCTCGCACTCTCTTGCTGACAACGCTTCATTGACCCCGTATTTGGACAATGCACAGTTATTACAGAACCATCACCTAACTGAACATCCGCAAGAAAGCGTTTGTATCGCTTAATTAGCCTTGCTTCAACTAAAGCATTTACAAATTCCACTTTAAACACCTTTTTCAATGAATAAAAAAACCGCAAAAAAATGCGGCTTTTTACAATAGTTATTTTAATAATGCGTAGATTAATCCGCTTTTTTATTCCCACTCAATCGTTGCAGGAGGCTTCGAGGAAACATCATAGGTAACACGTGAGATATTTTCGATTTCATTAATAATTCGGCTTGAAACCGTTTCCAACAGGTCATAAGGAAGATGAGCCCAACGCGCAGTCATGAAATCAATTGTTTCAACAGCACGCAATGCAACAACATACTCATAACGACGACCATCACCAACAACACCAACCGATTTAACAGGAAGAAATACCGCAAACGCTTGGCTAGTTTTTTCATAATAACCAGCATTACGCAGCTCTTCTATAAAGATAGCATCCGCGCGACGAAGAGTGTCTGCGTATTCTTTTTTTACTTCACCTAAAATACGCACACCTAAACCCGGCCCAGGGAACGGGTGGCGATAAACCATGTCATACGGCAAACCAAGTTCCAAGCCAAGCTTACGAACTTCATCTTTAAACAATTCACGTAAAGGCTCAATCAAAGACATTTTCATATCTTCTGGCAAACCACCAACATTATGATGCGATTTTATAACGTGAGCTTTACCTGTTTTAGACGCTGCAGACTCAATAACATCAGGATAAATCGTGCCCTGAGCTAAAAACTCGACTTCGTTTAACTTAGAAGACTCTTCATCGAAGATTTCAATGAAGGTATTACCAATAATTTTACGCTTCTTCTCAGGATCTGCTTCTCCCTTCAAACAACCCAAGAATAGATCTTCCGCATCAACCCTGATCACTTTTACACCCATGTTTTCAGCAAACATAGCCATAACTTGATCACCTTCATTTAGGCGTAACAAACCATTATCAACAAACACACACGTTAATTGAGAACCAACAGCCTTGTGCAATAAAGCAGCAACCACAGAGGAATCAACACCACCAGAAAGCGCTAGTAAAACCTGCTTGTCACCGATCTCATCACGCATACGATCAATTGCATCTTTCGCAATGTTGGCTGGAGTCCATAAAGTGTCACAAGCACAGATTTCTTCAACAAAGCGAGATAAAATACGACCGCCTTGTTTTGTATGAGTGACTTCTGGGTGGAATTGAACACCGTAGAATTTTTTGGCTTCGTGAACCATGCCCGCAATAGGGCAACTTTCTGTAGACGCCATTAAAGAAAAGCCTTCAGGCATCTCTGTAACTTTATCACCATGACTCATCCACACATCAAGCAGAGGCACGCCATTGTTCGCAATATGATCTTCAATACCACCAAATAAAGAGGAATTATCATGAGAACGAATTTGCGCATATCCAAATTCACGAACATCAGAAGCAGCAACCTTTCCGCCCATTTGCCCTGCCATGGTTTGCATACCATAGCAAATACCTAAAACAGGAACACCTAACGTAAATACCGAGTCAGGTGCACGAGGGGAACC
Source organism: Marinomonas phycocola (assembly GCF_047525455.1). Taxonomy (NCBI): domain Bacteria; kingdom Pseudomonadati; phylum Pseudomonadota; class Gammaproteobacteria; order Oceanospirillales; family Oceanospirillaceae; genus Marinomonas; species Marinomonas phycocola. The sequence continues at coordinate 46,077 of NZ_JBLIXL010000023.1, read as the reverse complement.
TGGCTCAGGCACGGACTCAGGACCACCAGCTAAGATAATACCTTTAGGGTTAAAATCTTTGACTTCCTGATCATCCATATCAAAAGCACGAACCTCACAATACACGCCAATTTCACGTACACGACGTGCAATTAATTGCGTATATTGAGAACCAAAATCAAGAATCAGAATTTTATGAGCGTGGATATTTTGCGACATTATTCAGCCTGTCCTTTGCCCTTTATCATCGGGCTAATCAATAAAAAAGATGGGGCAAATAAGCCCCATCTGAAATCATACATACTATTGAGGGTTAACCCGCATGATAGTTTGGCGCTTCTTTTGTAATCGTAACATCATGTACATGACTTTCACGCATCCCTGCACCCGTAATTCTAGAGAATTGAGTTTTGGTGCGCATATCATCAATACTTGCTGATCCAGTATACCCCATTGAAGAACGAACACCGCCCATTAATTGGTGCACAACCGTAACCATAGGTCCCTTACAAGGAACACGGCCTTCAATACCTTCAGGAACCAGTTTTTCTACACCGCTGCTTGCATCTTGGAAGTAACGATCACTTGAACCTTGAGACTGGGCCATAGCCCCCAAAGACCCCATACCACGATAAGACTTAAATGAACGACCTTGATACAAAACGATTTCACCCGGTGCTTCATCCGTACCCGCCATCAAGCCACCAACCATGATGGCACTTGCACCAGCAGAAATGGCTTTTGCTATATCGCCAGAAAAGCGAATTCCGCCATCCGCAATAACAGGAACACCGTATTCAGCCATCGCTTCAGCAACGTTACCCACGGCAGTAATTTGTGGAACACCAACACCAGAAATAATACGAGTAGTACAGATAGAACCTGGGCCAATACCCACTTTTACGCCATCAGCACCTGCTTTTGCTAATGCAATTGCCGCGTCTGCCGTCGCTATGTTTCCACCAATAACTTGAACTTGAGGGAAGTTTTCTTTCACCCAACGAACACGATCAATAACGCCTTTAGAATGTCCATGAGCAGTATCAACAACAATAACATCCACGCCTGCGTCAACCAAAGCAGCCACTCGATCAGATGTATCGGCACCCGTTCCGACGGCTGCACCAACACGAAGTCGGCCCTCAGAATCTTTACACGCATTAGGGTATGCCGTTGCTTTATCAATATCAGTTACTGTATGCATACCACACAATTCAAAATCATCGTTTACAACAAGAACTTTTTCGATACGATGTTCGTGTAATAACTTACGAACCGAACCAGATGAGGCACCTTCAAGAACCGTCACTAAACGATCTTTTGGTGTCATAATATCAGCAACTGTTTTTTCAAAGTTCTTCACAAAACGTACATCACGACTGGTCACTATACCTACAAGTTTTTCGCCTTCTACAACAGGAACTCCTGAAATATTATAGCTTGTTGTTAGTTGAACCAATTCACGAACAGAGGCCGTTGGTGAAATAGTCACGGGATCACGAACAATGCCAGATTCGTATTTTTTTACGCGACGGACTTCAGCAGCCTGCTCTTCAACAGTAAGGTTTTTGTGAATAAAACCGATGCCTCCTTCTTGAGCCAACGCAATCGCCATACGGTATTCAGTAACCGTATCCATTGCAGCTGATACAAGTGGCAAATTCAGTTCTATGTCTTTGGTTATACGAGTTTTTAGGCTAACGTCCTTCGGAAGGACTTCAGAATAGCCAGGGATAAGCAATACGTCGTCAAACGTTAAAGCTTCTTGCGCAATTCGTAACATAATGAGGTGTTTCCAATGCCAACTAGAGGGTTTAAGATGGCAAGTAATTCTATCTGAATAGTCCCCATCGGTAAATCAAAAGTACGAGAGATTGATGAATTATTTTACAACTCCCACAATAAAAGAAACTGCCTTCACTGTATCCAGTTTAAATCGGCAAATACAACAACTACTTGAAGCAAGTTTACCGTGGATTTTAGTAGAGGGAGAAATTTCCAATCTTGCCCGTCCAAACTCAGGGCATTGGTACTTTTCATTAAAAGATGACAAGTCTCAGATTCGTTGTACTATGTTTAAAAACAAAAATAATTTGGTTCGCTTCAAGCCAAAAGAAGGAGACATGGTTAGACTTCGAGCAAAAGTCACTTTTTATGGGCCTAGAGGTGATTGCCAACTTTCTGTTGAATCAATGGAGTCCGCAGGAGAAGGCGCACTACAAATGGCTTTCGAACGACTCAAAGCTAGCTTAAAAAGTGAAGGGTTATTTAATTCTTCAACAAAAAAAGCATTGCCTAAAATGCCTGAAAGAGTCGCTTTAATCACCTCTTCCACAGGGGCCGTTATTCGAGACATAGTAACAACGTTTAAACGCCGTTTTCCTCTGACCGAATTAACACTCTTCCCTTCCACGGTTCAAGGGAATGGCAGCGTTGAGAACTTAATCAAACAATTGCATCGCGCTGATTCCAACAATTACTTCGACGCTATCATTATTGGTCGAGGTGGTGGATCTTTAGAGGACTTATGGAGTTTCAATGACGAGGCATTAGCCAGAGCTATTTTTTCAGCCAATACACCCATTATTTCAGCGGTCGGGCATGAGACAGACTTCACCATTTGTGACTTTGTCGCCGATACGAGGGCCCCCACCCCCACAGCAGCAGCGGAATTATTAAGCCCAGACCAAAACACGCTAATTGAACGTTGTCTACATCAAAGTGATGCCCTCGAGCATCGTATTGAACAACAAATTCAACAACACCAACAACGTCTTGATTTCTTAATAAAAGCCATTCGTCACCCTAAAGAACGCCTTGAACAACAAGACCAACAACTCAATCAACTGACTCAACGCTTAATTCAATCGATTAGACTGACTCTAGAAAAACAGAACACCAACGTCAATCACCTTTCTCAGAGGCTTGAGTATACCTCACCACAGAAAACCTTATCTCAAAACAAAGCACAGCTTGATCAATATCAAAATAGACTTGGAAAAGCATTGCAACAGAACCTAACGAATCAACAGCAACGCTTTATCAACATTATGGAGAAGCTCAATTTAGTGAGTCCTTTAAACATATTGTCTCGTGGCTATGCCATTCCCACGAAAGACAAGCATGTTATCCGATCGATCAATGATGTAACAAAAGGCGATGCCATCCACGTTAGGATCGAAGACGGCATAATGGAATGCGAAGTGAAGTAACAAGAAAAGATACTTTAACAACACAGTGGCCTTCTTGACATAGGCGGCCGTGTTACTTAAAACGCCTGAACGAATCATGCATTAATGAACGTCTAACTCGTAACGTTCTATTTTTTTCAATAATCCTTGCCTTGATAAGCCGAGCTGACGTGCCGCTTGGCTGCGGTTTCCTTGACTTTGCTCTAATGCACAATAAATCAACTGTATTTCTAATTGCTTTACTTGTTGCTCCATTGTCTGTGTTAAGTCTACCGCAGCCGCTGTTTTTTTAACGTTAAAAACATTCTCACTTTCTTCAATAAAACTTGCGTCTTCAAGTGATGCATTATTTGCCATTCCTTCCCCCGCTGTAACAGGTGCGTTAGGATACAACAAAGCAATATCCGATAGGGTCACTTCCCCGTCACGCGCAATAGACACCACACTGTCTAACGCATTTTTCAACTCTCTCACATTACCCGGCCACGGCTGTAATCGAAACCAATTAAATGCATCGCTAGATAAAAAATACGTTTGTTTATGACTTTTTGAAAGCTGCTGTAAAAAATTAGGCACCAATACTGAAACATCTTCCAACCGTTGGCTTAAAGGCTGAGTTTCAATATTAACGCCTTTTATTCGATAATATAAATCCTCCCTAAACTCGCCTTCCTCTATTTTCGTAACAAGGTCAGCATTGGTTGCCGAAATAACGCGAACATCAATGTGCTGCTCTACTCTTCCACCAATGGGAAAATAGGTTCCTTCCTGCAACACCCTTAATAACTTAACTTGCATTGGAAGCGGCATTTCACCTATTTCATCTAGAAATAGAGTGCCATTATTTGCCAGAGACAATAGCCCCTTTTTATCTTTATCTGCTCCAGTAAAGGCGCCTTTCGTGTAACCAAACAATTCGCTTTCCAACAAATCAGCCGGAATCGCCCCACAATGCACAGAAACAAAAGGCTTATCCGCCCGTAAACTCAGCGAATGTAGCGTACGCGAGATCACTTCTTTTCCAGTGCCTGATGGCCCAGTCACCAACACTCTTACATCCGTTGGTGCAATACGTTCGATTAACGCTCGAACTTGTAACGCATTACTAGAACAACCAATAAAGGCACTGGCATCCTTTTCTTGCTTAACCTGTTGCTTTATCTGTTTAAGCTCTTTTTCCAAGAAGCGTTTACTTACAGCACGCTTTACAACAACCTCAAGTAAATCAGGATCAATAGGCTTTGCTATAAAATCCCATGCTCCTTGAGAAATCGCTTCTAGTGCTAATTCCCGATCGGCGTGTCCAGTAATGATAATAACGGGGCGACTACCAAATTCAGGCAGTTTAGATAAGGTTAGTTGCGGACTAAATTCAGGAGGCAATGATAAGTCCAGCAACACAAGGTCTGCATTGAATCTCTTTAACAAAGTCAGCGCTTTATCTATTTGCCCTGCTGTCATCACTTCGTACCCACTATTAGTCAGCCATAAAGAAGCCAGTTCGCAGAACGCAGGTTCATCGTCTATCAGTAAAATTTTACCAAGCGCCATAGTATTACTCTCTTTTCACACCTTCTAAAGTTGCTGTATATGAGGAAAAGTCAGTTCAAATGTTACTGGCCAGCCCAAATCAGTTCTATGATGAATGCTTCCTTTATGTGCATCCATAATGCGTTTCACTATCGCCAACCCCAATCCACTCCCGCCAGAGCGCCGAGTAACAAAGGGTCGAAAAAGCGTTTCATCCGTTAGGTCTTTATTTAACGCAGGTCCATTGTTATGAACCCGCAGCATCATAGCTTGATCGTCCTCGCTTAATAGCGCCTCCACCAATAAACGACTGTCATTTTCATTACGCAAAAAAGCCACCGCATTGTCTAACAAATTAACGATAACTTGTTGAAACCGATGTGTATCCACTTCAATTTTTAACATTGAATCGACATTAATTGTGCAATCGATGCCTTTCATATCCATTTGCTGCACAACCGCGTGGATCAGAGGTGCAACTACTAATGTGTTTTTTTGTATGGTCAACTTACCGGAATAAATCAACATATCTTGAATAAGACGATCTGCTCTTGTGAGTTGGGTTTGTATATGACGTTTCGTTTCTGGTGTCGTGCTATGAGCTGCTATCGAAATAATATTTAGAGGATTGCGTAATTCATGCGCCATTGCCACAGACAAACCACCTAGTTCTACCAAGTGGCGCTCACCCAATCGTTTTCTCTCTGTCTCCGCTAACACTAAAGACTGCTCCAACAACCCACATTGTGTTGAAAACAATGAACCAAACACTTCCGCCGTCAATCTCTGCCCTGGGCTTGCCTCTTCCCAACCGTGTAAAACAAACAACCAACCCGACGATGTTTTATAAACCCACATTTCAGGCACGTTATTATCACAAAAAGAATCAAAATTATCTTTTTCCTGTTCACTAAATACGTCATCGGCATTAATGGTCACAATGACTTTTTGGCCTAACTGTTGCCCTAATATCCCTTCTCCAGTGTTCACTAACTCATGCCAATCTGTTGACTCTTTAAGTAAGTTTGACCAAGACTCAAGCGCCGATTCACTCAACTCTGTACCAGGGTAAACTAAACGCGCAACCAAACGATTTAACGGAGAATAAGTAAAGGTCCCCACTAGCAAAATAACCATTGAGTAAAGCCATAATTGCCAACTAGGAACATTTGCTAATGCCTGCAAACCCAAGCGCCCTGAAACCACACTGACCAAAGCCATCACGCATAACACAACAATCATCATAGCCAACCAAAGCAAAGCCCTATTGGCAAACGCATTGACGGATAGAATTTTATAACGCAATACGGCATACACGAGCAGTAAAAGGTACGAAGGCAACAGCAGCATAGGGTAAGGAAACCAATTAATACCAAAAGAAGGGAACACAAAGCTAGTCGCCAATGTGAGTCCCCAAGCCGCCACACCAAAAATAACCAAAATGGATCGCTTCTTATTACCTTTGTGCTTACGCCAACCAAAGAGCAAAACCGCATGGGCGAACACACCAATAAAGACGGTATAAATTAAGTTAAACCACCCCGAGTCCGTAAAAACAAAAAATACCTCCATTGTTTCTGATGAACTTACTCCGCCAGCATCAACAAACCAACTTAGTAGCACAACAGAAGTACTGACAACATAAACCCAAGGAAGACGCTTATACAGAAGAGATAACCATGTAGGAGACGTAATACCCGTTTTTACAAACGCGGTTGAAAAATGCAGGAAAAAAGTTGGCATTAAAGGGTTCGCTAAAATCAGTTGAACTCCCAAATCAGAAAAATCATGGAATAAAGCACTGTGCCCCAAACACCAAATCGCCATCATAATGGCAAAGCCAGATAACGCTTGTAAATCTCGCTGCTGTCGTGCTCGCCACACGATCCACCCAGCGACTAAACAACCAATAGCGCTGGTCATTAGCATAGCAATTTCAAAAAAAAACGACAGAGACAATATGTAAACCTCGTTGACAGTCAAAAAATCAATTGTGGATTAAGCGTAAACCAAGTTTACACACTTTGTCAGAAAAAATTAAAAACCTTTAAATTCAGTCGATTAGAACCATTTTGGAGTTTGGCCTAAGTTTTGCTTTTAGTGTGTATACAAAAATTGATCCAACTCAAGCTTTTCTTACTTACAGGGTAATCCACTATGAACAACGACATTTTACTGATGGAAGTCATCACAATTAGCAGCATTGTCTGCTTAGCACTTTTACCTAACCTTGTTGCCGCCATTCGAAATAAGAAGTCATAAAAAAGAGCTGTATTTCTACATGTCATACGTTACCGTTTCACTTAATAAGCAGGTCATACTATGGAACTAGATGTTGCCATTTTATCTCGAGTCCAATTTGCTTTTACTGTTAGCTTTCACATTATTTTCCCAAGCATCACGATTGGATTAGCCACGTTAATTGCGATTTGGGAGGGGTTATGGCTCAAAACCCATAATCCGTATTACCTTCAATTAGCTAAGTTTTGGATAAAACCCTTTGCGATTACCTTTGGTATGGGGGTTGTCTCAGGCATTGTTTTGTCTTATGAATTTGGCACAAATTTTTCGGTTTTTTCCGAGTTGACCGGTGCTGTATTAGGCCCATTAATGGCATACGAAGTGCTAACCGCATTCTTTCTTGAAGCGGGTTTCCTCGGAGTTATGCTATTTGGTTGGCAGCGAGTCAGTCCAAAAATGCATTACATCTCCACTCTTGTCGTCACTTTAGGAACTTGGATATCGGCTTTTTGGATCATCGTTGCAAATTCATGGATGCACACACCTGCGGGTCACATTATTGTTGACGGAAAATTTGAAGTCGCCAGTTGGTTTGACGTCATATTTAACCCTTCAATGCCTTATCGCTTTACTCACATGCTTACAGCCAGCTTTATCACTGCAACATTTGTTGTTGCAGGTGTATGTGCTTGTTACTTATTAAAGAAACAACATCAAAACATGGCGAAAAAAGGATTGTCCATGTGTATGTGGATTGCCCTTATACTCACTCCGTTACAAGCCTATATTGGCGATTTGCACGGCTTAAATGTACAAGAGCATCAACCTATAAAATTGGCGGCTATGGAGGGTATATGGCCCGCTGAAGAAAAAAATGTGCCATTACTTTTATTCGCATTGCCCGATATGGAAGCAGAAAAAAACCATGCAGAGATCGGCATCCCCAATTTAGGAAGCCTGATTCTGACGCATTCATGGGATGGCGCGGTACAAGGGCTTAAATCGGTTCCACCGGAAGATCGTCCAAACGTTCCTCTTGTCTTCTGGTCATTCAGAGTGATGGTTGGCATTGGTTTTGGCATGATTGGCATTGCTCTGTTTGCACTTATTTTAAGACGAAAAGGCGCACTGTATAGCAACAAGGTATTTCTTTTCATTGTCACTCTATTCACCCCAACAGGTGTGATTGCGGTACTCGCTGGTTGGTATGTTGTAGAGATTGGACGCCAGCCTTGGCTTGTTCAGGGGTTAGTAAGGACCATCGATGTTGTGTCGCCCCTACCTCCAGAAAGAGTGCTCTTTTCACTGACTTTATTTGTGATCATCTATACCTTGTTATTTGGTGTGTATCTTTACTTTATGCGCAAACTCATTAAAAAAGGCCCTCCAAGTATGGAAGCACTAGAAAAGCAAATGATTGGTATGAAAGCGCCGGGGTATGCCTTAGCTTGGGTAAAAACCCTAAACAAATCTGAACAAGGAGACAAGTAATGGACTTAGCCTTTTTTTACTTCCTCATTCTGGGTTTTGCCATCTTTATGTATGTTTTACTTGATGGGTTTGACCTGGGTATTGGCATCTTGTTTCCATGGTTCGAAGAACAAGATCAACGCGACCATTTAATGCGTTCTATTTCTCATGTTTGGGATGGTAACGAAACATGGTTGGTATTTGGTGGCGTTATTTTATTTGCGGCCTTTCCTGCTGCTTACGCCAGCATTTTATCCATGTTTTATTTGCCAATAATGATCATGTTGTTTGCATTGATATTTCGTGGCGTTGCTTTTGAATATCGCTTTAAATCTGACCGATCAAAACCTTGGTGGGACATTGCATTTAGTGCAGGCTCAACCATTGTCGCGTTTTGTCAGGGCATTTTACTGGGGTCGCTTGTGCAAGGTGTACCAGAAAATGCCATCACGGCATCTAGTTGGATTTGGCTAACACCCTTTTCAATATTAACAGGCTTTGCTGTTATAACTGGCTATGCTTTGCTGGCAGCGTGTTATTTATACATGAAAAGTCGGAATGAAATACAACAAAGAGCATCAAGCTATGCAAAACGCCTGTTGTTAGTCATTGTGTTTTTTATGCTTGCCGTTAGTTTGTGGACTGTCATTGCTCAAACAGACATTCGTCATCGTTGGCTTGATGGTATGAACCCTATTTTATTAAGCCCTCTTCCCATTTTGAGCATTGTTTTGGGCGTTATTACATGGCGCAGTTTGAGTAATACAAAATTTGAAAGCCGCCCTTTTTGGTGTGTGGCGGGGTTATTCCTATTAGGGTTTGCTGGTTTGATTGTGAGTTTGTTCCCTTACTTGATTCCAAGACAACTGACATTTATGGAAGCCGCTGCACCCGACTCAAGTTTGATATTTTTACTCTACGGGGTTTGTATTTTTATTCCTCTTATTTGCGGATACACCTTATGGGGATATCGTGTCTTCGCAGGTAAAATTGAAGATTATCAGGAGGGGTATTAATGATTAATTTCTCTAAGGTCAAAAAGCACCTTCTTTCCAATGAAAAAGGCACAGCCTCTCAGCAGTGGATGTGGTTTCTAGGTCTTTACATTTTAGGTTTCATTGCATTAACAAGCAGCGCTTATTTTTTAAAGGGGCTAATGAGCTTCTTATAAAAAATATCGACATGGATTCCAGCCTTTCCCCTGCTTATCTTGTAATACGCCCTAAATAAGCAGGGGCTTTTAAATCATCAACCCTTATCGATTGAGCTACGAACAGCTAGAGCAAAAAGAATAAAACAGTTTTACGCCACTCGTGCCTTATAAAGCGGACCCTAAAAAAGCTTTTTATCAACGCTGTACAAATTCATCACACAACGCTTAAGTGATTTCAATTTCATTCTAAACAATTAAAAAACAGACCAACCAATACTTGCTGACAAGGCTTCTAATGCCGCCATACCAGCTAGGGAATTACCGGCTTTATTCAACTCCGGAGACCAAACACAAACCGAAAATTGATCCGGTACAATGGCAACAATACCACCACCTACACCGCTTTTTCCTGGTAAACCCACCCGATACGCAAAGTTACCCGCTTCATCATACAAGCCACTTGTCGCCATTAGCGCATTTACTTGTTTGGTTTCTTGACCTGTTAATACGTTTTCGCCACTGTGTGGACAATTTCCTTGATTGGATAGAAAACTAAAGGCCTTCGCCAAATCTACACAATTCATTTTAATCGCACAGTTATTAAAGTAATTACGCAAGACTTGTTCAACATCGTTATCAAAGTTTTTAAACGATTGCATTAAGTACGCCATCGATGCATTTCGTGCTCGAAACTCAAATTCTGAATCCGCTACTCTACGATCGTATTGAATATTTTTATTCCCAGATAAACGTCGAACAAACTCTCGCATGGCATGTTGAGGAGAAGCAAAACGGGATTGATTCATATCGCTTACGACTAAAGCGCCAGCATTTATAAAGGGATTTCGAGGAATACCAGATTCATACTCAAGTTGAACCAATGAGTTAAAAGGCTGACCGGAAGGCTCTCGACCCACTCTGTCCCACATGGTTTCGCCGTAGTGTTTCATTGCCAAAGTAAGACTAAAAACTTTGGAAATACTCTGAATGGAAAACTCCACACGTGTATCACCAATTTCAAACAGCTCACCCATATTACTGTATATGGCAATACCAAACTGATTGGCGTTTACCTCTTTTAACGCGGGAATATAACTCGCTACTTGACCTGTACCAATGAGTGGAGCGACTTGCTTAACAATTTCTTTTAGAATCTGATCCAATGGAATGACCTACTTTTATTATACTTTTGCTTAGCGTGTTAAAAAGACATGCATTTTTCCGCGTAAGTATAAAGCAAGCTCAAATCAATAGAACATATTTACTGCAATAAATTAGCAATAAACATATGTAATGCAGGTATATTAAGAAAAAGGAAGAAACAGTAGAGTGACATGATGAGCGCAGCATTTTGATGAATCTAAGTGCGCTTGATCCGAACAACCTTCATTATTTCCATGGACATACCCGCTACTAACTCGGTATCCGCATAATAGGTTAAATTCACCCGACAACCATCAAGAGACATATATTTTTTTTGCCGCTTAAAACGAAAAGGAACGTCACAATCTTCTAGCATGATAGTGTGTAATATCCACTCACCTTTCTGACGTTGAACATGTGATACCACTCTTTTGGCATCAGAGTGAATCAATTGCTCATTCTTTTTTAGCAAGTCCTTTGGATCTGAAATCACCAGCACACCTCATTTAAAATAATCGTTGCACTAGTATCTCATAAGTACCCATAAGTTTGTGTGTATTTTTTAACCAGCCCTATTCATGACCAACCGAGCCTCCAGATGGTTTAGTCGGTTCATTAGACAGCGTAACGCCCTCATTGGCAATGTAAGACTGCTTCAGTAGTTCAACATTATGACTCGACATTTTAATGACGGCTTTTTGCAATATTAGACTATTTGGATAAGTGATAATGTCTCCACCCAAGCGCTGAATAATCACATGGAAGGTAGAAATTTCAATAATATGACCCGTTATATCTTCATCCTTATCGCATACTTTAATCCAATCACCAATACGGTATGGAAAACCAAAAAAGATCAATAAGCTCGCCGTGATGTTACTTAAAATTGACCATTGAGCAAATAACGCCACCCCCATAACAGCAAACACTGAAGAGAAAAACACCGTCAACTGACCGTATTCAATTCCTAAAATCAAACAAGCCAAAATAATAACGGTTCCTGTCAGTCCTAAATTCAGCATTTTGCTAACGTAACTGACCCTCATGTCACTCACAGATTTCTTTTTACCCAATAACCGAATACTCGATCGAATCAAACGAGAAACAATGAAGTACCCTAGCAACACAAAGCAGACTAACAGCATCTTCATATTATTTCCCAAATCCAGCATAGAAACCTCATTCACAATCAACAGATACTCATAATACGAAGAACAATACCAAAGGAACCACTAATAAACTAAACAGATTCCCGATTAATACAATCGACGCCACTTTTTGGGGCTCCTGTTGATACAATTCCGCTACCATGTAATTTAAAATAGCTGGCGGTAAACAGGCAAAAATCAACAGATAAGTAAAATAATCCGCGCGTAACGCAAACAACAGGTTCCAAATAAATAAAACAATCAATCCACTTAGAGGACACAATATCGCTCCCAATACACCGATACGCCAATTTTTCAGATCCACCTGAGTCATACGTACACCCAATGCAAACAGCATCAATGGAATCGCAATTTGCCCTATCATATCAATGGGCACACTCAAGGCAATGGGCAAATGCCAGCCATTTAAACTCCATATCACGCCTAAAATAGTCGCTAATACCATAGGCATTTTTATAATATTCATGGGATTGGTTCTGGGGTTCATTAGGTACATGCCCAATGTAAAATGCAATATGTTTTCTGTCAGAAATAAAATAACCGCAATCGGTAAAACAGACTCACCAAAAGCCAGAACCAATAAGGGTATGCCCAAATTACCACTGTTATTAAACATCATTGGAGGCAATAAGGTTTTCACAGATATGCCCATCACTCGGCATACGGGCCAAACGAGAAAACCTGATCCGATGATGATCACGCTACTGGCTATAATTAATGTTTGATAATCCGCAATTTGAAAGTTCTTCGACGCCATAACAGAAAAAACCAGGGCAGGAATAAACACGCTCATGTTTACCTTATTTGGAATAGTCATGTCCGTTGGCCTAGCACGAGCATAGAAAAAACCAACGAATACGATGGCAAATAACGGAAACACAGTTTCAAATATTTTAAGGTAAAGCGATGATGTAACGTCCAAAGAAGCCTCTTGTCCATATATTCGTTAGTATTAATAAAAGAAGTGTAACCAGTTCGCTTTTTACGCGCCACTTAAAGTATGATTTAACGTCTGGCGAATCATGTAAACAAACCAAACTCTAAAGAGCTTTACCGTTTCCCTTGTAAAGTAGCCTTCTCTTTAAGGTAGCAATACAATGAATAAATGCACTTACTCTTTTAATAATTCCACTCAAGGCACGATTCAAATATCTCCTGAGAAAACCCTATTAGACGCGTTATCAGAAAACACATTGCCAATGAAAAAAGCCTGCATCAATGGAGCATGCGGAACTTGTCTGATGCAACTGGTAGAAGGTGAAGTTGACTATAATGGCCGTGTACCACGAGGATTAAACAGTAAAGAAATCGATACGGGGCACATACTTCCTTGCATTGCTCGATGCAAAAGTGATGTCGTTATTCGAGCAATATCTCCCCGTAAATAACGCTATTTCATTACAAGCGCTTACAAAGCATCCCTCAACTACGTATTATACGATCATTCAATTTGACGACACCTTCTCATGACAATCGACTCCAGCACACTGCCGATCCATTCTGTAATTCCATCCTTAAAGCAGCAATTAACGCATCGGGATACGGCTATCTTAGAAGCTGCTCCGGGTGCGGGAAAAACAACGCTTGTGCCTATTGCGCTACTTAACGAGCCATGGCTGGCAAAACAAAAAATCATCATGCTTGAGCCAAGGAGACTGGCAGCCAAGTCTGCGGCTCAAAAAATTACGATGAAGCAAAGCCGTAATACAACTTAATGTTTAAGAAAGAATGGTATTTCGCACAAGCGCTATACAGAAAAATACATCCAGTAACACTGCTTACAACTTTAAAATTGTATTTATTTTGATCAACTGGTACAGTTTATGGTCAAAAATATAAGCTTTCAGCTTTAATATAGAAGGTAATAATGCTCAAGTAGAAGGTAATAATGCTCAAGGTCCTCACCCACTACTTCAAAGCGATTGTACATAATTACGCATTTTGCGGTTTGTCAGGTGACGACTTATCTGAGCAGTCAAGAAAAGTTTTACTCATTAACTTATTCTGCTTTGTTGGTGTCTTATTCACTCTTCCATTGGGTTTAATCGCCATCGTAAATCAAGATGTATGGGTGGCCTCTTCAACCTTATTCATTTCATCACTTTATACACTTAATCATGTCTATTTGAGGTTCACTTTAAATTACGAGGTGTCTTCGAATGTTATTCTATACCCTCTTTTTATATTGATGCTTTTTTTAGTCTTTAGTGGAGGAGTCAATCAAACAGGTTTTGTATGGATTTACTGTATCCCTCCTGTTGCCATGTTTTTACATGGGCTAAAGCGAGGCATGATTGAAATTGTATTGTTCCTTTGCGTTTTACTGCTTATTTTCTTATTTCCTTCTGAGCTCGGTGCCACTTATAACTGGTCTCAAGAGCTTAAGAAAAGAATCGTTTATTCCTTTTTAGTGCTGGGGTTCTTATCCGCTGTTTATGAATACTCACGTATGAAATCAATTAGCATGCTGCGTAACCTAAGTGAAGAGTTACAAGTAGCATCTAAGACAGACCCTCTAACCACGCTACTAAATCGTCGAGGGATGCTTGAAGTTATTAATAAGGAGAGCAGCAATGATAAACAGGTTTTTGATAACGCACTTATTATTTGCGATGTGGATTTTTTTAAGAAGGTAAACGATAAATACGGCCATAACATTGGTGATGCGGTACTTATTGAATTATCCAACATATTCAAAGAAAATTGGGGAAAAGATGCTCACATCAGCCGATGGGGAGGAGAAGAGTTTTTAATTTTCATTCCATCGACGCTATTCGATATCATTCACCCTGAAGTCGAACGTTTTAGGAAACGCATTGAAAAAGTACGTTTTGGCGATTTAGATAATCCATTTCATGTAACACTCAGCTTCGGTATTGCACGCTTTAATTACCAAGAGTCAATAGATAACGCCATAAACAGAGCAGATAAGCATTTATACAAAGCAAAAAGTAATGGTAGGAATTGCATTGTTTCTGATTAGTTCTGAGTTTAGGAGTAATTGGCCGTCGTTATGTTATGTCGTATTCATGCCTCAACCCACCCTAGAAAGAGATAGAAAATAATCAATAAAGTGCCTATATGTGTATTTTTATTGGCAGCGAACTCAGACACATTTTTTCAACTTCTTTATCTTTTATTGGTCTTGAGAAGTAAAAACCTTGAAACTTTCTGCACCCAAGCGCTTTTAAATGATCAAACTGTTGCTCCGTTTCAACACCTTCAACAATGATATCGAGATTAAACTGCTCAGCAATACTCATAATACTTCTGATCAAACCATCTCCTTGTAAGCCCATATCAATAACAAAGCTGCGGTCAATCTTTAATGTACTTGCTGGCAGTGTTCTTAAACGAGTCAGCGATGAATAGCCTGTGCCGAAGTCATCGATGTGAATATTTACACCTATGCGTTGCAGTGCTTCAATTTGATAGATTATATTCTCTAAATTAATGTCTTCTAAAAAAGACTCGGTAATCTCTAATGATAATACACTGGCAGGCAAGTCATGCTTGCTTAAAAGCGACTGCACTGAGTGGTGGAAGTTCTCTTCTTTCAACTGTATAGGTGACACATTTACTGAAATAGACAATGCAGGGTTTAATCGACGTAACTCCTTTATGTAGGTTAATGCAGTTTCCAACACCCATTTACCAAAGTCCATTATATGCCCTGTATTTTCAACAACAGAAATAAATTCATCAGGAGGTACCTTTCCTAACAAAGGGTGATCTAATCGTACAAGCGCCTCAACTGCAGAAATCGCACCATACTCATTCACAATCGCCTGATATTCTAAATGGAAATACCGACCGTATTTCTTTTCATGCAGTACATTAATGACACCAGAGGCTAGCTCACTTGTACGAGCTAATTCGTGATTGAAACGCAATATACCACCTCGCTCTCCTTTACGTTTCAAATGCGTTGCCGCTAAATCAGCGAAATGAATGGCCTCTTCGATATTGCTTACGTCTTCTGGGTAATGAGTCACACCGATGGTCATGCGAATTTCTATGCGCTTATTACGAATGTATATCGACTCAGAAAAAGACTTATACAAGCTTGCTAGTACACCTAACGACTCAAGATCATCAATTGAGCAAATAACAAATTCATCGCCCCCCCAACGTCCAACAACTGTGTGTTTAGGTAGAATATCTATTAATAAGCTGCTGATGTGCTGCAACACTAAATCGCCGACTTCATGGCCTTTGCTGTCATTGATTTGTTTAAATCGATCCAAATCAAAAAAATAAAACTTTAAAGATCGGGACTTTTCTGCAAGTTGGCCGCAACGGTCTAAAAAACCTTCCCTATTATTCAGTTGTGTCAGACGATCCGTTAATGCCATTTTCTCTAAATCAGCCGTTCTTTCTCTCACTCGATTTTCTAAACGATGGTTTAGATCAAGTATTTGATTATTTTGCTCTTTTAAATTTTCAACCAAATCATCGTTTTTAAATGTCAACTCAATGTTATTAACAATTTGACGATGATGATTATGATGCCCAACTAACATGACAATACAAAAGAAAGCACCTAAAAAACCTAATAATGGCAACGAAGGAGTAATAAAAATTAATGTGATACTGGTTGGCAACAATGTTAGTACAATAAACACCTTACCTATAATTTTACTCGGGGCTAACACTCCTGTTGCACCACCAGCCAAAGCGCTGGCAATAACGGTAACTAAAAATCGCCCTTCTGTACCTAAATTGGGTAATGCAATGACAGCAATAATGGCCCAAGAAATCCCTCCAAGAGCAACACCAAGTACATAGTATTTAGTCCATACACTCAACGACTGAGGATCAGTAAGATGGTCATCAGAAACATTCTGTTTTCTATACAAAATATCTACATACAAACGACCGAGCATGAAGAAAACAGTGCAGTAGAACCATGAGTCTATATAAGGAATATTTAACGACGCTATTTGGTAGTAAACACTCAATAATGCAGTGAAATTCACTAAAATGCTGTATAAATTATTTTTATACGCAAGTTTTAGCAAACTCGACTCTATGTAAAATTGCTGTGTTTTTCGTTCCATTAACCTTCCTTACTGAACATAAGTAATCAGCATCTAATTTTTATTTATTCAAAGCAAAATTACCAATTAAAAAATGTGTGGTTTTGTCATCTCCAAAAAGCCCTGCTGCCAATATTAGAGAAAAGTCCTAATTTTCTAATATTGAGCATTGTATTTCGTGTAAAAAAGAGCAAAATAAAAAGATCGATAGTTGCATTTGAAACAACTGTTGAAAATTTTATTTTCTTCGTTATGCATGAAGAACTTCTCAGACTTTTAATGAGAATTGTGAATACTTTGTTTTCTATGTCGTACCTAACGACGCTTCCAAGAAAGTATTCAACATAGTCATTAAGCGTCTTTGCTTATCGCTCTATTTTAGGACTTGTTTTTATTATGTTTAAACATCTTAGTGCCGTCCCTGGTGACCCGTTACTGGCCTTAATCACTGCTCACAAAAATGATCCCAATCCCAATAAGGTAGATTTAGGTGTTGGAGTTTACAAAGATGATCAAGGAAATACACCTGTATTAAACAGCGTAAAAAAAGCAGAAGCTATTTTATTAGATCAAGAACATTCCAAAAGCTACTTAGGAATCAATGGCGCGCCTGAGTTCACACCGGTTATTCAAGAACTCCTTTTGGGCGAAAATAGTTCTATTATTGACGAAAAGCGCATATTTTCAGCACAAACTCCAGGTGGGACAGGCGCATTAAAAGTCGCGGCTGATTTTATCAGTTCTAGTTTACCTGATACCCGTATATGGGTGAGTGACCCAACTTGGGGAAACCATTTACCTATTTTTCGCAGTGCAGGTTTGAGTATTGAAACATACCCATACTATGATGCGAAAACAAATGGTGTTCGCTTCGACGATATGATGTCGTCATTAAAAGAAAACGCCAAAGCTGGTGATACAATTTTATTACACGCTTGCTGCCATAACCCTACAGGTATTGATCTGTCTTTTGAGCAATGGAAAATCGTTACTGCTTTTGTTGCAGAGCGTAGTCTATTACCTTTAGTCGATGCCGCTTACCAAGGGTTCGGTGATGGACTAGATGAAGACATGGCAGGGCTTCGTCATATGGCGTCACAGATACCTAATATGCTTATCTGTAATTCATTCTCAAAAAACTTTGGTATTTACCGTGAGCGTTGCGGTGGTTTAACAGTAATTGCAGAGACAACGGAAGAAGCAAGTAATGCTTACTCTATCATTGGCCTAGCCATTCGTGCCAATTACTCAATGCCACCAGCTCATGGCGCTGCTGTTGTGTATACCATTATGAACCATCCTGAACTAAAAGCAGAATGGATTGATGAAGTTAACGCAATGCGAGATCGCATTAATGGTCTACGTGAAAAGTTAGTCGTAAAATTAGCAGCATCAGGCGTATCCAAAGATTTTAGCTTTATACGTAACCAACGAGGCATGTTCTCATATTCAGGACTTACTTTGGAACAAGTCAGAAAGCTAAGAAGTGACTATTCCATTTATATTGCAGATACAGGCCGCATGAACGTTGCAGGCATTACTGACAATAACATTGATTATGTATGCGATGCGATTACTTGTGTTGTAGGATAAAAAAACACATCAAATAGGTTTTCTGTATTTTTGAAAGCACCAAGTTATTAATGTAATTTGGTGCTTTTTTGTACTCTTGCATTCAAGATCTTAATAAAAAGTAGTATTGTTATTTATGAAATACTTATAGACTCATCTCTTCATTAAATGAAACCAAACCTTTCTTGCTTATGGACATTAAGACATTCAAAATATTTCTCCACCTTTCTGAATCATTGCACTTCAGCCGTACAAGTGATGCATTCCACATTAGCCCTTCCACTCTCAGTAGACACATAAAACAGCTCGAAGAAGATTTAGGTTACTGTCTCTTAACGAGAGATAATCGATCGGTTTCTTTAACTAGGGAAGGTCAAGTTTTTCAAAGTTATTGCAGAGAAAGTCTTGCTCATTGGCAAGTGTTCAAACGATCTCTTGATGATCAAAATGCTCAACTGACAGGTGAAATTAGTCTCTATTGCTCCGTTACCGCAAGTTACAGCTTTTTGTATGATATTTTAAGCCAGTTTCGAGGACTTCACCCTAAAATAGAAATGAAACTCCACACTGGAGATCCAGCGCCAGCATTGTCTAGAGTATTAGAAAAGCACGAGGACATCGCTATCGCTGCAAGGCCATCGAATGTCCCTGCAAACTTAGTATTCAAGCGTATTGCTATTTCCCCCTTGGTGTTTATCGCCCCGAATGACGCATTGGCAAACAATGTAATAGGTGTGTCTAACAAGTTGGATCTACAGTGGGATAAAATCCCAATGATCCTATCTGAAGAAGGGCTTGCTCGCTCGCGCTCAGATCAATGGTTTAAACAAAAAGGAATTAAACCCAATATCTACGCCCAAGTATCCGGCAATGAAGCCATAGTAAGTATGGTATCCCTTGGATTTGGAATTGGAATTGTACCTAAAATTGTCTTAGATAACAGCCCATTAGCCAGCAAGATTACAATATTGGACATACAACCGGAATTGGACGCCTTTGATGTTGGCTTTTTTACGCTAAAGAAAAGTTTGAATAACCCTATTGTTAACGCATTTTGGAAACAGATTGGAGTGCGTTGACTATAAAACATATTTATTACAATACACAAAAAACCCATATTAATTAAAATCAATATGGGTTTTAAACATCAATTATACATAAGTAAACAGCATACTAAACCAGCTAGGTCGCGATTAAACACTGAGCACTTTCTCTCCGCGAGCAACACCAGAAACACCAGTACGAACGACTTCAAGTAAATGAACAGAACCGAGAGCACTTAGAAATCCATCCAATTTATCAGACTCACCCACAATTTGAACCGTATATATGGAAGGCGTCATATCAACAATACTTCCTCTAAAGATGTCAACAGTGCGTTTTACTTCTGCTCTTTGAGCACCCGTTGCACGGACTTTCACAAGCATTAGTTCACGCTCAATATGCTGCCCTTCAGTTAAGTCTACTAACTTAATAACATCGACAAGTTTATTAAGTTGCTTAGTAATTTGCTCAACAACTTGATCCGAACCAAACGTTGTCAATGTTAAACGAGATAACGTAGGGTCATCCGTAGTGGCAACATTTAATGATTCAATATTAAAATTACGCTGAGAAAACAAACCTACTACTCTAGACAAAGCACCCGGCTCATTTTCCATTAAAACAGAGATTATATGTCGCATATTAGGTTCGCTCCGTCTTGCTCAAGAACATATCACGCATAGCTCCACGAGGAACTTGCATTGGGTAAACATGCTCTTCTTGGTCTACAAAACAATTAATAAACACAAGTTGATCTTTCATCGCGAAAGCTTCAGCCATCTTCTCGTCCAGTTCGTCTTTGGTTACAATTTCAACGTACTTATGACGATAAGCTTCCATCAACTTAGCAAAGTCAGGCAATGAATCCATAAAGGAGTTTGAATAACGACCTTCGTAGTTCATGTCTTGCCATTGACGAACCATACCTAAATAACCATTATTTAAGCATAATATTTTCACAGGGAGGCCATATTGCAAGCAAGTAGAAAGCTCTTGAATATTCATTTGAATACTGCCTTCTCCTGTTACACAGACAACATCGCTTTCAGGGAAATTCAGCTTCACCCCCATCGCCGCGGGCAAACCAAAGCCCATGGTTCCTAGACCACCAGAGTTAATCCAACGGTTCGGCTTATCAAACTTATAATATTGCGCGGTAAACATTTGATGCTGACCCACGTCGGATGCAACAAAAGCATCTCCGTTTGTGGCTCTCCAGCATGCTTCAACCGCTGCTTGAGGTTTGATTTTTTCACTGCTGGTGTCGTAACGACCACCGTGAACCAAACGCCATTCATTAATTTGCTTCCACCAATTTGATAGACTTGCTGTATCGGCTTTCTTTTCCGATTCATTAACAAGAGACAACATTTCTGTTAACACTTGCTCTACAGGTCCAACAATCGGCACATCAGCACGAATTGTTTTAGAAATTGACGCAGGATCAATATCAATGTGCACAATTCTCGCGCCTGGGCAGAATTTATCAGGGTCATTTGTTACACGATCATCAAAACGAGCGCCAATACACACAATCAAATCACTGTGATGCATGGTCATATTCGCTTCATAACTACCATGCATGCCTAACATACCTACAAATTGCTTATCTGTTGCAGGATAAGAACCAAGGCCCATTAGCGTGTTGGTAACAGGGAAGTTTAGCTTTTTGGCTAATTCGACCAGTAAATTAGATGCCCCACCTAAAATGACACCACCGCCCGCATAAAATATAGGGCGTTTAGCCGCAAGAATAAGATCAACCGCTTTCTTTATTTGACCGCTATGACCTTTTATTGGTGGCGCATAAGAACGAAGCGAGACAGACTGAGGATAAGAATATTCATACTTATCATTTGGCATCGTCATGTCTTTTGGCACATCAATGACGACAGGCCCTGGACGACCTGAAGACGCAATGTAATACGCTTTTTTCAATACCATAGGTATTTCTGACGGATGCTTAATAGTAAAGCTGTGCTTCACTATTGGACGAGAGACACCAATCATATCCGTTTCTTGAAATGCATCCTCACCAATCAAGTAACTCATAACTTGACCACAAATAACAACCATTGGAATTGAATCCATATAGGCCGTTGCAATACCTGTAATTGTGTTAGTCGCCCCAGGGCCTGAGGTAACCAGTACCGTACCAGGCTTGCCTGTTGCTCTGGCGTACCCATCAGCCATATGTGTAGCAGCTTGTTCATGTCGTACTAGAATATGCTGTACATCTGATTGACGGTGCAGTGCATCGTAAATATGCAAAGCTGCACCACCTGGGTAACCGTATATAAATTCAACTCCCTCATCTTTGAGAAAGCGGGCGATCATTTCACCACCGGATAATAACTCCACCTTTTGATACCCTCTATATTTTATCTGTATGCTCATTTTATATGCACGTATTGTAACCGCATCAGCTAAGCAGATAAAAGTTGATTAGACAAATTTGCACAAGATATGCAGACACTTAGTAATTATTTAATTAAATAACACAAAATAATTGCAGTTCAACACTGCCCGCGTCTTTTCGCGAGAAATAACGCAAACAGAGAATCAATGTCGGCGTTATGTAGTATATGAAGAAAGACATGCTTTCTCAGGATAGGCTGTTGGCCTAAAGTAGGAATCCAACAAGGGTGTTTGTTGAAAATATGCACTGATTTTCACAAACTTTCCTTTAGGTTGTCAACATTTTTTATCTGCAATGCATTCAACTATTGCTCTTAAGAAGCCTTCGTGGTGAGATACGCTTAATGACATCTAAAGGAGTCAAAGAAATGGTAAGTGAACTAAACCAACAACGTATTATTGATGAATTTTTACGCTGCTTTCGTAAAATGTTAATGGAACCAGAAATTTCAGCTGAATTGGTTAGAATTGCAAAAGATCACATCAATGATCCTGATGCGTTTAACACCATTGCAATGGAAGTCTCTAATCAAACAACACTAAAAATCCCTGAAGACATGACAGAAGCCGATAAAATGTTTATTAAAACATTGATCGATGTCGTTAAAGGCGATTCGATGCTGTACTAATACGGACTCACCTAACAATTATTTATGTTGTATTTGTTAGGCGAGTTTTTACTGCTTTCTGAGTTTGCCCATTCCCTTCCTATTTGTAATGTTTTATGACCTCTCAATCTGATACCTCTACCGCATTTAATGTGTCTCCAGAATCATTAGATGCACTCACATCAAACATTAAAGAATGGGCAAAAGAGTTTGGTTTTGCCGAAGCGAAAGTGACAGGCATTGATCACAGCCATCACAAAGAGAACTTCGACCAATGGATTGAAAAGGGCTATCAAGGCACCATGTCGTACCTGGAAAATCATGGAGACATGCGCTTTAAAGCGGATTTGCTGCATCCAGGGACACGACGAGTTATTTCTTTAAGAATGCATTATTTACCACAATCGGTAGAAACAGTCAGACGCTTAAAAACATCCGATAAAGCCTATATCGCACGTTATGCTCTGGGGCGAGATTATCACAAGCTCATGAGAAAACGCCTTACGCAACTAGCAAAACGTATCCAAGAACGCATAGGAGACCATGGCTATAGAGCTTTTGTTGATAGCGCGCCAATCCTTGAAAGACAAGTAGCAGAAGAAGCCGGTATGGGATGGGTAGGTAAAAACACTCTATTACTTACACCAAAAGCAGGTAGCTGGTTTCTCTTAGGAGAAATTTTCACAAATCTTCCGCTTCCTATTGATCCCCCTCAACTTACCAAACACTGTGGAAGTTGCACCGCTTGCTTAGACCTTTGCCCTACTAATGCATTCGTTGAGCCTTGGGTATTGGATGCTAGAAAGTGTATTTCGTATCTTACCATTGAATACGATGGAATCATCCCAGAAGAGTTAAGATCGAAAATGGGGAATCGCATTTTTGGTTGCGATGATTGTCAATTAGTTTGCCCTTGGACAAAATACGTAAATTACACCGAAGAAGAAGACTTCCAACCAAGACACAATCTCGATAGCGCCGATTTAACGGAATTATTCTTATGGGATGAAGCATCTTTTTTGAGAAAAACAGAAGGATCGCCAATTCGACGTACTGGCTACATCAATTGGCTCAGAAACATCGCCATCGCTCTTGGTAATGCAAAAACATCCGATGCGATTATTAACGCTCTACAACAAAGACAACACCATGACTCCAACATCGTGACAGAACACGTTTTATGGGCACTAAAAAGGCATCAGAATAATGCTTAATGCCTTTGTAAACACACCCTAACTACGTCTTTTTGTAACGCAATAAACCTTCTTGTACTGTAGAAGCAACCAAGACGCCATCTTGATTATAAATTTGCCCTCTTACAAATCCTCTAGCACTACCAGCAGACGGGCTGTCAGCCACATAGAGCAACCAATCATCTAAACGAAATGATCGATGAAACCAAATGGAATGATCAAGGCTAGCAATGTTTAAGTACGGATTCCCAATGGAAAGACCATGAGGGACAAGTGCGGTATCCAAAAACCCATAATCCGTCGCATACGCTAACATCGATTGACTAATCAGTTCATCATTTGGAAGAGGCGCGATACTTTTAATCCATACATGACGCTTGGCAATACCGTGACGCGGACGAAATGGATTTTGATTCTCTACAATTCTACGTTCAATCGGTCTTTCAGCAAGAAACACCCCTCGTATTTTTTCAGGAAGCTCATTCGAATGTTTTTTATACAGATTCCACTCAGATTCAAAACACTCCGGTCCAGGTACATTAGGCATGGCATCATAATGTTCAAACCCCTCTTCTTGGATATGGAAAGACACAGACATAGAAAGAATCACCTTACCTGCTTGGCTCGCATTTACGTGCCTAACACTAAAGCTACCACCATCTCTTACCGTTTCAACCGCATATTCAACAGGCATACGGGCATCACCAGGGCGTAAAAAATAACAATGCAAAGAATGAGCGGTTCTGTTCTCTACCGTTTGGTGAGCCGCACTTAGCGCTTGACCAACAACTTGACCACCAAAAAGTTTGGGCAAACCTAAATCTTGGCTCTTGCCTAAGAATTTGCCCTCTCCAAGGGGTTCTAGTTTCAATAATGTTATAAGATCTTCTACAATTTGGCTCACAGGAATTCCTTGTTAATACAGACAGCTTTCATTGGTAAGACTAAGTTTTCACAACATAAAACTCAACATCTAAAAACACCGAGCACGTTGAATTCATTTTTACTGACCCAATATGTAAATATAGGGATTCATTTTTGCATATTCATAGGTAATTTGCTTTTATGGACAATATTCTTCATGAGGTAACTTCTTTGAACTCTGCAAACCTTATCGACCCATTTGGGCGCCATATTGACTATGTACGCATATCCGTTACAGACCGCTGTGATTTTCGCTGTACCTATTGCATGGATGAAGATGTCACTTTTTTACCTCGCAAGGACATTCTTTCTCTGGAAGAGATCGTCAATGTTGCTCAGACCTTTATTAAGCTAGGCAGTAAAAGAATACGCATTACCGGTGGTGAACCACTGGTTCGAAAAAATATTCTTTGGGCATTAGAGCAAATAAGCAACACTCCGGGATTAGAAGAATTAACACTAACAACAAATGGTTCTCAGTTAAAAAAGATGGCAAAGTCGTTATATGATGTAGGAGTAACTCGTATCAACGTCAGTCTAGATACACTAGAACCAGAACTGTTCGAGCGAATAACACGCAGGGATCAATTTCATCAAGTCGTTGAAGGTATCGATGAAATGACTCAATACGAGTTTAAGAGAAATAAAATCAACAGCGTCATTTTAAAAAAACACAACGACCATGAAGTTGCTGATTTAGCTCGGTTTGCCTTAGAGCGTAATATGGACATTAGCTTTATTGAAGAAATGCCACTAGGTGTTATTACGGACCATGACAGAGCGGAGGCCTATATCTCTAGCGACGAAGTTATTTCCATATTGGAAAATCATTTCACACTCACTCCCAGTGAGTTAAAGACCAGTGGCCCATCAACCTATTTTGATGTAAAAAATTACCAAGGCCACGTCGGAATTATTTCTCCTCACAGCCATAACTTTTGCGCTACATGCAATCGAATTAGATTAACCGCAGAAGGTCGATTACTTCTCTGCCTTGGTAATGAGCACTCGATGGATTTAAAACCTTACCTTCGAACACCAGAGGCTCAAGAAATTTCATTAGATGAAGCGATAACTCAATCTCTTGCATTAAAACCTGAAAAACACCACTTTAACTTAAACGAAGAACCACAAATACTGCGTTTTATGAGCGCAACCGGTGGCTAGAACGGATCATAAAATGACGAAAACACGTGCACCCTTTAGAGAGCTTAACATTGCCGTATTAACTGTTTCAGACACTCGCAACTTAGCTGAAGATACGTCAGGAGACGCTCTTGTTTCAATGCTTACAGAAGCCGGACACACACTAATTAAGAGAGAATTGGTCAGAGATGACATCTACGACATGCGTGCGGTTGTCTCTCAATGGATCGCAAACAAAGACGTTCATGCCGTATTAATTACTGGCGGAACAGGGTTTTACTCAAGAGACAGCACACCTGAGGCAATGATTCCTCTATTTGATAAAAACATTGAAGGTTTTGGCGAGTTGTTTAGGCAGGTCTCTTATGAAGAAATAGGCACATCAACCATTCAGTCTCGCGCTGTAGCGGGATTATCAAACCGAACACTTATCTTTTGTTTACCAGGGTCAACCAGCGCTTGTAAAACCGCATGGAATAAAATTCTTGCCAAGCAATTAGACGCAACATGTAGACCATGCAACTTCGTCGAAATGTTGCTAGGGCCTTATCAAGCTAACGAATCAAGTTAAATTATTTTGGAAAATGTAAGACCATGTCACACACCCCAATGATGCCTTTTAAAGACGCACTAATAGCAATAGAAGAGGCCAGCGCCTGCATTGTAGGACAAGAGCCTACTGAATTAAATAATGCGCTCAATAGAATATTAGCGGTAGACATCATTGCTGAAATTAACATCCCACCTTCTGATAACAGCGCCATGGACGGATACGCACTAAGCGTGCAAGATTTAGAAGAGGGTAAACCTCTTGCAATAAGCCAGCGCATCCCTGCAGGAATAGCACCCCACTCTCTTCAACCAAAAACATGCGCTCGCATTTTCACAGGTGCAACCATACCGGAAGGCGCTGACACGGTCATCATGCAAGAAAATACAGAGTTCGACCAACAAGGGAGAATTGTATTTAATCACACAGCACAAAAAGGCAATAATGTTAGACTCAAAGGTCAAGACGTTAAAATCGGTCAACGCATACTAACTAAAGGAACACGACTTCAGCCCCAACACATTGGCATGTTAGCCAGCCTAGGGGTTTACGAAGTCACTTGTTTTAAGCAACTAAAAGTGGGCGTGTTAACGACTGGTAATGAGCTTGTCCCAGTAGAGACTCGTATACTCAAAGCGGGGAAAATTTACAACAGCAATGGCCCAATGCTCATTAGCTTAATTCAAAAACTAGGCCATTCAGCCCATTCTTGCTTACATGTAAACGATAATATAATAGAAACTGAAAACGCTTTAAAATCTCTTTCCGAGGACTGCGATCTCATTCTATCAAGCGGAGGAGTATCCGTTGGAGAAGAAGACCACGTAAAAAATGCTATAGAAAAAAACGGCTCTCTGAGCCTATGGAAAGTAGCGATAAAACCAGGTAAGCCATTAGTATTTGGTGATGTTTTTGATACACCGTTTATCGGGCTGCCGGGAAATCCCAGCTCTTCATTGGTCACTTTTCACTGGTTCGCTCGAACCGCTATTTGCGCTTACTCAGGAGAAGTAATCAAACATCCTAAGAAATTCAAAGTTTACCCAAATTTTTCTCGACAAAAAACAATCAGTCGCGATGAGTTTTTGAGAGCAAGCCTTACGGAAGAAAATAAAGCGGTACCTCATCCACAACAAAGCTCAGGCGCTCTTTTTGCCTCTTGTGTTTGTGATGGTTATCTTCATATCCCTGCGAACACATCAATTGATTTGAATCAGCGCTTTGATTTTTACCCATTCTCAAGTTTCTAAACTATACTTTTAATAATCTATAATTATTTAAGACGTAACCAAGAGAGCTCCTTATGAGAAACAAAGAATGGGAATTGTCATTGATAGAACATCAACACTCTATGATTCAACGACTAGACAAATTTAGGAAGCAAAAGAAAAAAAACACCATTAACCAAGATGAAAAAATGGTTATCGAACACTCCTTTCAACTGCTAGTTGCTTCCATGCTGGATCTGGCAAAGTATGTATTACTTAATCACTACCAAACAGAGGCAACATCAAGAAAGGATGTATTAGATCTATTGCTAGAGCACAGAGACATTACATTTGAACAGGGCGAACAAATGAAAGCTCTAATTCATTTAAGAGAGCAAATTTTGTTTGATTATCTAGATGAAAACTTTTCTTTTTTAGAAAGTGCAATGGATTTAAGACGATACAGTCTAGTTGAAGTGCTGGCTAAAGAATGGATAACACAGCTATCAAATGTAGGAGAGAGATAATTAACAGCCCCATTTCAAACATTTGATTACTGTGCTAAAAATTAAATAAATGCTTTTTGTATAATTTCTCTTAACCATTGGTGCCCAGGGTCATATTCATACCTTTCATGCCAAATCATGGAATAATCAAATGTTTTTGTTTCAAATGGCAAATCATAGATCTCCAAATTAGAATGCATTGAAATAATATCCGAAGCAAAAAGCCTAGGGATCGTTAATAACAAGTCACTACTCTCCACAACTCGAACCGCAGGAACAAAATTGGGTAACTGAACAGCTATATGCCTCTGATGACCCAGTTTAGCAAGTATTCGATCAACGGCAGCAAACTCTCTCTTACCCAATACTACCTGTGCATGATGCAAGTTAACATAAGACTCAAGCGTCAATCTGCCATCCAAATGATCATGATCCGCTCGCGCAAGACAAACCATTTCATCGGTATCAAGCTTAACCGATTGAATGCTGTTTGGTGGCTCTTTAGATAAAACCGCAACAGCAATATCGATTTCATTTGAATCAAGTTCAAATGACGTTTCTTCATTCCAGTTTTTAATTTCTAAAATCGCATTGGGCGCAGCCTGTCGAAAATTATCTAAAATTTTAGGCAAAACCGTTAACACACCAAAGTCGGTCGTCGACAACGAAAATCGACGACTCGAAGTTAAGGGTGTGAATTCTGGCGGCTGAATAAGGTTTTCCAACCCCTTAAGCGTGTCTGTTAGAAAGGGGGCCAAACTTTCTGTTCTTGCAGTAAGAGATAATCCATGTGATGTTCTCACAAAAAGAGGGTCACCAAATACCTCCCGAAGACGAGATAATGATCTACTTACAGCAGGTTGACTCACATTTAAGCGTTGAGCTGCTTTGGTCACATTCAGCTCTTCGATCAAAACTTGCAAAATATACAACAAATTCAAATCGACCTCAGATAACTTTATTTCCTGCAAGAACACACTCCATTAAATTAATTGTTTAAATGTCAGCAATTGCTCGAATCTCTGACGAACTCATACCAAGCAAATATAAAATACCGTCCAGACCTAGCGCATTAATTGGTTGAGGCGCTTCCTTCCTAACCAAAGGCTTAGCATGCAAAGCCACACCCATTGAAGCGGTATTTAACATCAATAAATCGTTTGCACCGTCACCACAAGCGATTGTCTGCGTCCATGGTGTTGCACTAGCTAGCACAATTTCTTCTAATAATTGCTTTTTCCGAACTGCGTCCACAATCGGACCTATATGCTTCCCTGTTAATTTTCCTGCTTCGATTTCCAAAACATTTGCATGAACCTCAGAAATTGAATATACCTCTGCAATACGATCTGCAAAATACGTAAAGCCTCCCGATAGGATAGCGGTACGCCACTGAAAATGATTTAACACTTTCATTAATGTACCAACACCTTCCATATGAGTTATTCGATCATAGACACCATCCATGACATCACTTTTCAAACCATCTAATAACGCAAGACGCTGAACAAAGCTTTCGGTAAAATCGATTTCACCTCTCATCGCGCTCTCAGTAATACTCGCTATTTGCTCACCGATACCAAACTCCACAGCCAATTCGTCCATGACTTCTGCTTGTATCAAGGTGGAATCCATATCGAAAACAGCCACCCCAGGTAACGTTATATCAATGGAAATAGATTGATATACGTGATCAATTTTTGTACTGTCTGATAAGGATAATAAATGAGCTCTAATTTCCGACGCTTTAGTGTCATAATAAGCATTTCTCAAATTATATCGAATAACAACATTAATATCCGAGTTATTTGTTAACTTTTGTTTATTTGTAATTGAATTATCTTTATTCAGCCATGCTTCAAAGCTTTCTTGATAAGACGGAGTAACAGAACCAATTAACGTAATACTAGCAGACATAAGACTTCCCTAATTCAAGTTAAGCACACTATATCAAATTTATTAATTTACTCTAAGTAAACGTTTATATTAAAGATTCTATTTTATAGCCGATATAGAATAGATACTGAGAACTCAACACCACAGTTTCAGGGAACAAATCATCAATGGAAACTACCAAAGCCACTCACCGCTTTTTACGCTTTTGCCAACAGCATGTAAGCGCAGCGATTATTTTGATTACCACGTTTGTACTTTTAATCGCTTTTACAGTTGCACTTTTTTGGTACACATTAACAAGCTCACTGGAAACCTATTTAGCACAACAAACCGAAGTGCTAGGCAGCAGTTTGGCCACTCAAGCCGCATTCAATGCAACTCAATCTATTTTAAACAATGACTTACTGAGCCTAAACGTTCTGTTAACTAGATTAGTGGTTGACGATAACATCATCAGCGCCCGAGTTTTCAACAAACAAGATGAACTATTAGCTGAAGCGAACAGTGGCAATGCAAAAAGTTTCGTCCAAGAATCTGAGATTAGACCAGATGAAGCACACCTTGTTTACAGTTCTAGTGTTAAATTTCGTAACGAGGTAGTCGGTCACGTATTAATCACATTGGATAGAACATCATCGCAAAAAACGTTAGCCAACATAAACAAAATTTTGATAAGTCTTGCTATTTTTATCTGTGCATTTTCAACTGTCATTATTTTGCTTTTAAGCAAAAGGCTGTTTTTCTCTATAAATAAAATAACCGACGTACTAGAAGCACTCACTCATAGACATAAAGACGCGAACATACCGAGTACGTTCTACACAGAAGCCTTTCAGCTTGCCAATGCAACGAAGTCAGTGCAACTAACTGATTGGACAAAAGAAGAAGTCGACCCAAGCTTACCTAAAGTAGAGGTGCCTCAATTCGAAATAGATTTTGATCAAATTCTAAAAGAACAATCCCAGAGAAGTTGTGCACTATTTTTTGAGATACGAAATTTAGAAGAATGGCATGAACAAATGCCACCTTTACACGTTGCGAACTTGCTCACTCCCATTTATAGGGCGCTATTTCAATCCAGTGAATCTTTTAATGGGCAGGTACATCAATATGAAGGGCATTCTGCCATCATATTTTATTCAGCCAAAGACTCAGGGGATAACTTGTATACAAATGCCGTCTGCACTGCTGAAGTCTTTTTGGGTGTTGTCAAAGAATTACTTTTAACAGACATGTACACTGACGCACCCGATATCCATTTCCATATCAGCCTTCACCAAGGAGACTCCCACGTCAATGACATCATTAAAGAAAATGCATTTCACACTGATGATATCCAACCTCTGATCACTCAAATGATGCGTTTTCGCGAGTCGGAAAGTCTTGATGCTTTATTATTAAGCGAAGAAGTATTTATGCTACCGGATATACAGAATCGTGTTTTTTCAGGACTGCCAGAAGTACTAGGAGAGGGAGAAGAAGAAATTATGGTCTATTCAGTAAAAGGCACATCGGAGAAGCTAAACCTTAAAATTCGTCCAAATATAGAAAGCATGAATACTGCCCATCAAGAAGAAAACCAACACTTAGTACAAGATGATTACGATTTAGATGAAGACTTAAACATTACAGCGTCAAGGTAAAAGACAAACTTTGTGTGTCGTCTTTTACCTTAGCATCAAATAATTAGACTTCTTCAACGTGCAAAACATCACTCAGTGTTAAACCTTGCTTATCAAGCATTAATCTTAATTTTTTCAGTGCTTCAACCTGTATTTGTCTCACTCTTTCACGAGTTAGACCAATTTCAGCCCCCACATCTTCTAACGTACTTGCTTCAAATCCTCTCAAACCAAAGCGACGGGAAATCACCTCTCTTTGCTTTTCATTTAAGCTATCCAACCAATTATCAATATTATGTAAGACATCACTTACTTGACGCTCACTTTCTGGACCAACATGCTGAGTGTCTGCCAAAATTTCCACAAGACTCTTACCAGAATCCATCCCCCCCATAGGAGAATCAATAGAACTCACTTTCTCATTGAGCTTCAGCATCTTCTGTACGCCTTCTACAGGACAGTCCAACAAGTCTGCTATCTCATCTGGCGTTGGTTCGTGATCAAGCTTCTGCGTCAACTCACGTGCCGCTCTCAGATACACATTAAGCTCTTTCACTACATGAATAGGCAAACGAATGGTTCTTGTTTGGTTCATGATTGCGCGTTCAATAGTTTGTCTAATCCACCATGTTGCATAGGTAGAAAACCTAAATCCTCTTTCAGGATCAAATTTCTCTACTGCTCGAATTAACCCTAAATTCCCCTCTTCAATTAGATCTAGCAACGAAAGACCTCGATTCAAATAACGTCGAGAGATTTTAACAACCAATCTCAGGTTACTTTCAATCATTCTCTTACGAGAAGCTTCATCTCCTTTTAACGCCTTGCGAGAGAAGAACACCTCTTCTTCTGCCGTCAACAATGGCGAAAAGCCAATTTCGTTTAAATACAATTGAGTCACATCAATATTTTTTCCAGAGTCTTCATTGGCATAGCGCGAACTCACAGCCAAATCGAACTCAGTCGCATCTAATGTGCCATCTTCTACGTTGAAATCGAGTTTCTCTTCATTTTCTAATGTTCCTTTCTGAATATCTTGATCAAGCGTCTTCATAAATTCCTCCTTAGCCTTCCAAGCCATAATATCTACTGATTTGGTAGCACTGTTAATGGATCTATTGGTTGACCATCTCGACGAATTTCAAAGTGCAATAACGGCCTTTCTTCACCTTTGCCTCCAATAATCGCCAGAGAGTCACCAGCTTTCACAACTTGCTGTTCTTTAACTAAAATACTTTGGTTATAAGCGTAAGCACTTAGGTACGTTTCATTGTGCTTTACAATCACTAAATTCCCATAACCAATCAATCCATTACCTGAATATACAACAACACCATCTTCTGCTGCCCTTACAGGCTTACCAGTAATGCCTTTCACATCTATACCTTTACTACTAACGCCAGCGTTTGAAAAGCTTCTTACAACAAAACCCTTGATAGGCCAACGCCAATTAAGGTTACTTTTCTCTGGAATCTCCCCTTTAGTCGCCATTTTTGTAGTGCCGTTCACTTTTTTGTTAGACGCCTTTTTAACGACCTTGGCTTGCTTAGACGGGGATACTTTATTTGTTCCCCTGTTCGTTTTCGAAACCGAAGAAGAAGGAAATGCAGCCTTTCCTGATGCTTTTGACACGCTTGTAGGCACTTTGAGGCGTATTTTTTGTTGGGGATAAATAACATATGGCATGGGGATTCTATTTGCCCGCGCAAGCGCCTTATAATCAATTCCGTAACGAAAGGCGATGGAGAATAAGGTATCACCACCTTTCACTAGATAATAACCACTTTGAGGAATCTCAGAAACTTGCGCACTCGAAGGCGAAGGGCGAGCAACACCGTCCTGATAATGAAAGCTATCAGAAGCGCAACCAGCCAGAACCAGAATTATGACAAAAACGCCAATAAAATCACGCACCCTGATTAAAGCACTGCAACGCAAGTTCACAAATAACAAACGCTCCCCTTAAAAAATCGAATTAGAAGTTGACTTTGTATACGTTTTTATTACTTTTGGTAAAAATATGTAGCTAATGAGAACCACACTTATTACCCCTGATCCCATATAGAGAATTGGTATGACCAAATCTCTTATAAAATCATACATAACCAAATCCCATGGCATCACCAACGACTCAACAATAGGTATTTTTTTATCTCCCACAATTACCCAATCTTGAGCTTCTTTCCATGGCCACACCTTAGTTAACGCTCCCAACATTATTCCCGTTAATCCTGCAAGAGTGATTGATTTATATGTCGATAGCAGCCATTTGAGCAATCTAGAAAAGCTTAGAAGACCAATCAATGCGCCACTAGCAAAAGCAGCCACCACATCGAGCTGCATAAGCCTTATTGAGGAAATGATAAATTCATACATTCCCATCAGAAGTAAAAGAAAACTTCCGGAAATACCAGGTAAAATCATGGCACAAATAGCAATCATGCCAGCAAAGAAAATTATGCTGTATGTCACATCAAACTGAGAAGGCACCAGCACAGAGGCTATCACTCCGGTTGCCACACCACATAAACACACAAATACAGTATGCAAGCCAATCGTTTCGATTTGCTTCAATAACAATACCGCTGAAGCTAATATAAGACCGAAGAAAAAACTCCATAAGTTCACGGGATATTCGTTTAACCAATAGGTAATGACCTGAGCGAACAGAACAACACTTGTCACAATACCAAGGCCCAAAGTTAATAGAAAACCAAGGTCAAAGTGGTTCCATAACCCCTTCAGATCACCTTTAAACAACATAGTAACACTTTCTTTATTAACACCACTCAATGCATTAATTAACCGATCATACACACCTAATATAAACGCCATCGTGCCACCCGACACACCAGGAACGATATCTGCGATCCCCATAAGCAAGCCACTAAAGAACACTTTTATTAGATTACTCACACACCAACCCTTCTAACATAGGAACAAATTGAGCAGGACTCTCTTCAAGACACTTCCATTGAACGCCCATTTTTCTCCAACACCCAATCATAGGCTCTGGCTGATCAAGAGGCATAATCAACACACCTCCGTCTTTTAAACAATCCGTTAAAGCCAAAGGAATTTTGCTAGCCATTGCCGTTACAATCACAGCGTCCACAGTCAACGTAGTCGGCCAACCTACATGGCCATCACCATGCAGATACTCAACATTATTAACACCAAGTTGAGACAGCCTTTTTTGAGCACGTTCAAATAACCTTTGCTGCCTTTCTATAGTATGAACTTTATTAAAAAAATGAGATAAAATGCAGGTTTGATAACCTGATCCTGTGCCCACCTCTAAAATACGCCCCATTCTAGAGTACTCCAACAGCCATTCAGTCATACGGGCCACTGTCAACGGCTGGCTGATCGTTTGATTACGCCCTATTGGTAAAGGCGTAGCAGAATACGCAAGGTGAGAAAAAGCAGGTTCAACAAAGTCATGCCGTGGGATTGTTAACATCAATGACAATAATGACTCGTTATGAATCCCATGCTTCTGCAACTCTACTATCATTTTTGATGCTTTCGAATTAGAATTTTTAAGTTTATGTAAATCCTCAGCCATCACAGTAGCCCTCCAGAGATCCATTCCTCTAATGACGACATAGCTTGATAATACGTCATATCTACATGAATTGGTGTAACGGAAACATACGCATTTTCTACAGCCCAGAAATCGGTTCCAACCGCATTGTCGTGGGCCTCAGACAAAGCACCAATCCAAAAACTCGGAATGCCTTTTGGATGCTGAGCTGGTGTCGCTGGCTGAGCACATTTTCTATACCCTAAGCGAGTTACTTGCACGCCTCTTAATTGATCATAAGGAAGGTTCGGGACGTTCACATTCAATAAGATACCTGGATGTAAGTTAAGCGTATGAGAGTCAGATAAAAGCTGGAGCAATACTTGCGCTGCCGTTTCAAAATGCACCTTCCCATCCAAAGAAATAGCGATCGACGACCTCCCTAAATGCCTCGCTTCCATTGCGGCTGCAACCGTCCCAGAATAAATAACATCATCACCAAGGTTCGGGCCATGATTAATTCCAGAAACAACCACATCAAACTGGCCATCAATCACTCCTGATAACGCTAAATTGACGCAATCCGAAGGTGTCCCATCAACCGAATATTCATTTCTTCGGATTTCTTTTGGTTGTAACGGACGAGATAAAGTCAATGAGTTACTCGCACCACTACGGTTTCTATCCGGTGCAATTAATACGCACTCGTACGATTCTTTGATTACGCGATACAGGGTTTGAATTCCTACCGCGTCAATTCCATCATCATTTGCTATCAAAACTCGCATTATGTTTCTCTATTGAACAATCATTAGCATCGACTAATTCACGTAACACACTCGTCGCAAACGCGCCTTTGGGTAAAGAGAATTGCATCATTAACTCAGGCGATTCCGAGCCTTTATTAATTAGCTCCCACTCCATATTATTTGGACTTAAACGAGACGTTCGACTGTCTCTTGATAAATCCAAATTCAATAAACCTTCAACAATGAATTCACTTCCACTCAGAGATTCAGATATCCACTGAGCACGCTCCCCACTGGTGCCGTCTTGCCAACCTTTACTTATTAACGGCAAGACAGGCTGAATTTTCATAGTCATTAATCGAAGCTGCACACCTGGCTTTATGTTTTTCACCCGAAACTGCACTGAGCTGTCCGTTTCTTGAGCAATATCACCCACTAATACTTTATTCCACTCCCTTTGAAAAACTTGGTCACTGAGCGATTGATTAAAGCACCAAGAGCGCATTGCAGAAAGCCAAAAAGACTCAGTTTTACTTAATCTTTTCTTTCCTACTCGCCCCTTTTCCAACCAGCGAGCACCGTTTTCAAGGTTATTGCCATTAATGCCAAAACGCTGAGCGCCATAATAATTAGGTACACCAGCCATTTTCACAAGGGACAATCGATTTTCTAATTCAATCAAATCACCCTTTAAAGAGCGTATACGAATAACAAATCGATTCTCTTTATGTGTCCCTACTTTAAGTTTTTTAGAATGTCGAGTAACCTCTAAAATACGAACTTGT
Source organism: Marinomonas phycocola (assembly GCF_047525455.1). Lineage (NCBI taxonomy): Bacteria > Pseudomonadati > Pseudomonadota > Gammaproteobacteria > Oceanospirillales > Oceanospirillaceae > Marinomonas > Marinomonas phycocola. The sequence continues at coordinate 9,415 of NZ_JBLIXL010000023.1, read as the reverse complement.
TCATCATTTATAAACCCATGAACAATTTCAGAAAAATCCACTTCTTTATTAAGCAGATGCAGACAAAACCATTGACGAGTACAGGCATGACGATCTTTGACACCACTGTACGTCACCTTGCTTGGATCAATTTCAGCAAAACTCGCTAAACGCTTTGCCAAGAAATCCGTATTGACGCCAACCTTCTCAATGAAAACAAATGCAAACTCACCCACCCCATCAGGCTGAAAACCCAATACCTCTTCGACAAAAAAATCTTGAGGAGTAGACTTCAAATCCCCAGTTAACGTCGGTTTTGTCCATGCATAATGCCAGTTTGTATTCATAGATTTGCGTACCTTAATATACACGAGAGGAAGGATTGCTTTTATAATGACAACGAAAGGAAATAATTAGACTTGAAAAATAAGAGCGACCGCTTCAACAGCAATACCTTCTTTTCGACCTGTAAAGCCCAGCTTTTCAGTTGTTGTTGCCTTCACATTGACTTGATCCAAAGCGACATCTAAATCCGATGCGATATTGCGCCGCATTACATCAATATGCGGGGACATCTTCGGTGCTTGAGCGATAATAGTCAGATCAACATTATTCACTAGAAACTGCTTATCTTTTAATAAAGAGACCACATGCCTTAAAAAAACACGGCTGTCCGCACCTTTGAAATTCGGGTCTGTATCAGGGAAATGACGACCAATATCCCCTAGAGCAGCCGCTCCAAGCAGAGAGTCTGCTAACGCATGCAGTGCCACATCTCCATCTGAATGAGCCATCAACCCTTGCTCATACGGAATAACCACACCGCATATGACGATTTGGTTTCCAATGCCAAACTTATGAACATCAAAACCATGACCAACCCTAAAAGGCACCATACTGCACTTTCCTCTTTTTCATATCTATAAATCACGACTCTTCTAAGGAATTATGAGCAAGTAAAGCATTCGCAATCACTAAATCAATCGGTAATGTTATTTTAAAATTACGTGCATCACCCTCAATCAAAGCAGGTTGATAACCAGCCAACTCCATGGCGGAACTCTCATCAGTAATAATCACACCTTGAGATTCAGCATAATCAAGTGCAGCAATCAGCTCACTCATAACAAATTTTTGAGGCGTTTGTGCCTGCCAAATAAAAGATCGATCAATTGTTTTATCAACCACTGCTTTTTCATTAATAACACAACTTTGCTTGATAGTATCTTTAGAAATAATGGCTAAAAGACCACCACTAGAATGATCATTTAACAATAAACTATCAATTGAAGAATGAGAAACCAAAGGTCTAGCCGCATCATGAACCAGAACAAAACCGTCTTCTATTTGCTTCACATACATTAAAAACTCAAGACCTAAACGCACAGTATCACTGCGCTCTTTCCCTCCAACATACCTCTCTATCTTAGGGTGTTCATACCAAATCGAATCGGCCCAAAAATCGTCTTCAGCTCCTAATCCTAAGGCAACACCTGCAATCTGCTCATGGGAAATAAGCTGACCTAACGTACGATCTAGCACTGTTTGATGACCCAACATAAGATACTGTTTAGGAAGAACGGACTTCATGCGCTTACCAACGCCAGCAGCAGGAACCACCACCCAGATTTTGTTCTTCATTGATCAACGATCCGATAAAAGACTTCATTTTCTTTAATATATTGCAGTTCAGTTCGAACGTGCTCCTCAATCGCATCTTTCCCTTTGCGTAAATCATCCACCTGAGCTCGTAGGGCATTATTTCTCTGACCTAATCGCTGGTTTTTATTTTCTTGATATTCAATTTGTTTCGCTAGCTCTTCCTGTCGCTTGATACCTTGCTCCCCACTAATAAGTTGGTAACTGGAATAAATAAAAACAACGATAAACAGCAAAAACACAACACGCCACATAATCTTCTCTAAAACATCACTATTAAAGTATAGAAGTCATTATCATCAAACCATCCTAACAAAAAAAGGAGAACATATGTTCCCCCTTTTGAAGCCTACTCAACAAGTTAAGCTTGGCCTTTTATCTCAGACAAACCATTGTAAGTAGCTTTAGAACCTAATTGCTCTTCGATACGCAGCAATTGGTTGTACTTAGATACTCGATCAGAACGGCACAACGAACCTGTTTTAATTTGGCCGGCTGCCGTACCAACTGCAAGATCCGCGATTGTTGAATCTTCTGTCTCACCTGAACGATGGGAAATAACCGCCGTGTAACCAGCCGCTTTCGCCATACGAATTGCTTCAAGAGTTTCTGTCAATGAACCAATTTGGTTGAATTTGATCAGAATAGAGTTAGCAATACCTTCATCAATACCACGCTTCAAAATTTTAGTGTTAGTAACGAACAAATCATCACCCACTAATTGAATCCTATCACCTAGGATTTTTGTTTGGTAAGCAAAACCTTCCCAATCAGATTCGTTTAGACCATCTTCGATTGAAACAATTGGGTATTGATCGCAAAGGTTCGCTAGGTAATCAGAAAAACCTTCTGAAGAAAAGATTTTACCTTCCCCTTTTAGATTGTATTGACCATCTTCATAGAATTCAGATGCCGCACAGTCCATTGCTAATGTAATGTCTTTACCTAATTCATAGCCCGCATTGGCAACGGCTTCTTTAATTACAGCAAGCGCTTCTGCATTAGAAGCAAGGTTTGGTGCGAAACCACCTTCATCACCTACCGCCGTACTAAGGCCACGATCACTTAATACCTTTTTCAAAGCATGGAAAATTTCTGCGCCATAACGTAATGCTTCACGGAAATTTGGCGCACCCACTGGCTGAACCATAAACTCTTGAATATCAACATTATTATCAGCGTGTTCACCACCATTGATAATATTCATCATAGGAACAGGCATAGAGTAAACACCCGGCGTTCCATTTAAGTCAGCAATGTGTACATATAAAGGGACTTTCTTAGATGACGCTGCCGCTTTTGCTGCTGCAAGAGAAACAGCAAGAATTGCATTAGCACCAAATGTTGATTTATTTTCAGTTCCATCTAAATCAATCATCACTTTATCAAGTTCAGTTTGAGCCTGCGCATCTTTACCTAACAACGCTTCGCGGATTGGGCCATTAATTGCCGATACGGCTTTTAATACGCCTTTACCTAGGTAACGGCTTTTATCACCATCACGTAACTCAAGCGCTTCGCGAGAGCCAGTAGAAGCACCAGAAGGTGCACAAGCAGAACCAAAAGAACCGTCCGCCAGAATAACGTCAGCTTCAACAGTGGGGTTACCACGAGAATCTAAAACTTCTCTCGCTTTAATATCAACAATCTGACTCATAACACACCTTTTAATAAATTAAATCTTTAAGAATGAAAACTATTCAGGCCTATTTGCTCTATCTACTTCTCTTTTCCTGCATACTTTAATGCAGCATGAACAAATGCACTGAATAATCCATGACCATAACGAGGTGATGAAGTAAATTCAGGATGGAACTGGCAAGCAACAAACCAAGGATGATCTGCAATCTCAACCATTTCGACCAAAGAGTTGTCAGCAGAACGACCTGAAATCGTTAAGCCAGCCCCCTCAAGCTCTGAGAGATAATAGTTATTTACTTCATAACGATGACGATGACGTTCACTCACAACTGATTTACCGTATGCTTGATGGGCTTTTGACCCTTCCAGCAAATTGCAGTTTTGAGCACCTAGGCGCATCGTTCCACCTAGATCGGACTCCTCTGACCGGATCTCTTTGGAACCCTCTGCATTCGTCCATTCTGTGATTAGACCAATGACGGGATTCTCTGCTTTAAGATTAAATTCTGTACTATGTGCACCGGTAAGATTTGCGACATTACGTGCAAATTCAATAACAGCGACTTGCATACCTAAACAAATCCCTAGATAAGGAATTTTATTTTCTCGTGCGTATTGAGCGGTTCTAATTTTGCCCTCTACACCACGCTCGCCGAATCCACCAGGAACAAGGATGGCATCCATTCCTTCTAACATATCAACACCGTTTGTTTCGATGCTTTCGGAATCAATGTAGTGCACTTTCACTTTGGTACGAGCATGAATTCCGGCATGATCCATTGCTTCAATCAGTGATTTATAGGCATCCAAAAGTTCCATATATTTACCCACCATAGCAATGTTAACTTGCTTTTCTGGGTTTAATTTCGCTTTAGCAACTTTATTCCAAATGGAAATATCAGGAATACCGCAATCTAGATTAAAACGTTCAACAATAAGGCTATCTAAGCCTTGATCATTCAAAATAGAGGGAATGCTATAAATTGTTTCTGCATCAGGCAAAGAGATAACGGCACGCTCATCCACACTCGTAAACAAAGAAATCTTCTTGCGCTCAGGCGCTTCGATAGATACTTCAGAACGACAAATTAAGATGTCTGGCTGTATGCCAATAGAACGCAGCTCTTTTACAGAATGTTGAGTTGGTTTGGTTTTTGTCTCACCGGCAGTACGAATATACGGTACCAATGTTAAGTGCATAAACATCGCACGATGAGAACCTAGTTCAACTTTTAGCTGACGAACAGCTTCTAAAAAAGGTTGTGACTCGATATCACCAACCGTACCACCAATTTCGACAAGGGCAACATCAGCGCCTTCAGCACCAACCAAAACTCGACGCTTAATTTCATCGGTAATATGAGGAATAACCTGAACAGTACCGCCTAAGTAATCTCCACGACGCTCCTTTTTAAGAACGTGCTGATACACTCGACCTGTTGTAAAGTTATTTCGCTTACTCATTTTAGTCGAAATAAAACGCTCATAATGCCCCAAATCAAGATCCGTTTCCGCACCATCATCGGTTACAAAAACTTCACCATGCTGAAAAGGGCTCATTGTACCCGGGTCAACATTAATGTAAGGATCCAATTTAAGCATGGTTACTGACAAACCACGGGATTCAAGAATTGCAGCAAGAGAGGCTGCCGTGAGACCTTTACCAAGGGAAGAAACCACGCCGCCTGTGACGAAAATATATCGTGTCGCCATGAGTGTTAAAACCGCCTTAAATTGAATATTCGTATGAGTATGAATTACACATTTATATGTGCATTTTGACGGGAGGAAATAGTAGCATTTGATGGTCATTCACTCAATGTAAAATTCCATTCACCTACTTACCTACACAGTTGGATGTCTATTTATAGGCATGACTTACTAGATACGGCTTATTAGGTAAGGCTAACACAATACCTATACGTGATTTGACATTAATACATTAATTAGAAAAAGCTAATAAAAAACTCGCTATTCATTAATTAACTTCTTCTCGGCACCTTTTTTACTAGGTATTTTTCAACCAAACATCACCGTTTACTGACACCTTATTTTTGCGTTTTTTCTTTCCGCTTCCCTCAGGCTTGGCCATCGGCTTATCAGCAACACTCACCACCTTACTGGGTTCAAAACCGTCAATGGATTCACGCTCAAGCAAAATTTTATTCTTCTTTTCAATCACTTTAAAATGGTGATAATCCTCATGATCAATAAGAGACAATGCTAACCCTACTTCACCAGCACGACCACTTCGCCCAATGCGATGCATGTAGTCGGATGGACTCCTTGGTAAATCAAAATTAATAACCACGGGTAATTTCTCAATATCTAAACCACGAGCAGCAATGTCCGTCGCAATCAGCACATCAAGTTCGCCCGATTTGAACGCATCAAGCACGCGACTTCTAGCTCCCTGCCCCTTATCCCCATGAAACACTTCCGCCACCACATCACGCTTAGCCAATTTATCTGCCAAATGATGACAGCTGTTCTTAGAATTGACAAAAATAAGTACCTGCTCCCATTGATATTGTTTAATCAAATGCACGAGTACGGCCGTCTTCTCACCTTTATTAACGGTAAAAACACGCTGAACCACAGTGCTCGCATCAGCACTTTGTAACTGTATCTCTATAGGGTTGCTAAGCAATTCTTGAGTTAATGTTTTGACCTGTTCTGGAAACGTAGCAGAAAACAGCAACGTCTGTTTTTTCTTGGGTAACAACGCTAATAACGCCGCTATTTCATCAGTAAAACCCAAACTCAACATGCGATCTGCTTCATCAAGCACGAGCGTTTCCACCCTATCAAGCTTAATCGCATTACTTGAAATCAAATCCAGCAATCGACCCGGCGTAGCTACCAATACATCCGTACCGCCACGTAAAGCAAGCATTTGAGCATTGGTTGATACACCACCAAAAACAGCCACAGTGTTAATCGCTCCGTTAAAATGCACGGCATACGATTTAATGCTATCCGCTACTTGCTTAGCAAGCTCACGAGTCGGCACCAATATCAGGCCCGTTACGTAATTCCCCTGACTATCGTCGCTGCGTTTTAATGCTTTTTTCGCATGTAAATGCTGCAATAAAGGCAATGCAAAAGTCGCTGTTTTACCTGACCCCGTATTTGCCCCCGCAATCAAATCACGCCCTTCCAATACACTTGGTATCGCTTGCGCTTGAATAGGCGTGGGTTGATGATATTCCAGCTCAATTAAACGAACTAACAAAGGAGAAATTAGGCCAAGTTCAATAAAGTTTGCAGGTGCGGTAACAGTGGTCATGTATATAGGGCTCAAAGCTAAGTTAATAACCTACTATTTTAGCGTACTTATTGACTATTAAGTTAATTAAATAAAAAGGCAACCAAGAACTTCATAGACGTTCATTTTTAAGCCTTGTGTACCCCACATTCCACTTTTGAGTTTGAGCACTCAGCTCTTGGTACATAATTACAAATAAAAGCGGTGATATGGCGATGAGTTTTGAAAGAGTCGTAACGAAATGTGGCGTTTTCTCTGAAAGACCTGCAGGGCATGGTCTAAAAGCCAGTATTCTTTGTTGAGTATCTCGAAAATAGGCCAGCTATTCACATTCAATACTCGCCTCGAATAGCCGGCTTTTATCCACATGCTGAGACAAGAGGGCTTATTCGCACCTTCCCTAGGTACATAGTTGGTTTGTATTATTTAGAAACGCAGACTGTAAAAAACACTCAAAATCACTGGCCACAACCCCTTTAGAATAATAATACCCTTGAGCATAGTCGCAACCGATATCGGCTAGTTTTTCAGCTTGCTCATACGTTTCTACACCTTCAGCAATGACTTTTAAATGTAACTTATGCGCTAGCACTACAATAGCTTCACAAAGCGCAATATCATCGGGGCTGTCAGTTAACTCTTGAACAAACGATTGATCAATCTTAACAAAGTCCACGTCCAACTTTTTCAAATACGCCAAAGAGGAATAACCAGTACCAAAATCATCTATCGCAATTTGCATTCCAATTGATCGAAACAACGACAGTATTTCATCAGCACCCTCATTTAGATGCATAATAGTACCCTCTGTTAATTCGATAATTATTCCGCTGCCTAAGAGGTTTATTTCATCTAAATAATGACACCAGTTTTTCAAATTTAAGTGAAAGCTATCCAATTGAATGGGAGAGGTATTGACTGATATTTGGAGTTTCTCACCAAAAGCTTCCCGCCATGTTTTTAGCTGTTGCGCAATCTCATAGAAAATCCAATCACCAATATCACCAATCATGCCATTTTCTTCTGCAATTTGAATAAATTCACTCGGCTCAATAGCGCCTTTTTCAATGTGATCCCAACGTATTAAGGCTTCAGCCCTCTTACACTCTCCAGTCTTTAGATCAACAATTGGTTGATACACTAAATGAAAATCTTGTTTATCAAATGCCTCTCTTAATGCAGAATTCATCCAGCTGCGCGCATCAAGTTCTGCCTGTATCGAATGATCAAATAAGTGATAGCGTTTTCTTCCTAAGCTTTTAGCAACATACATAGCTTGATCTGCATATTTTAATAACACGTCGGCGTTGTCACTGTCTTTAGGAGAAAAAGTGATTCCAATGCTGGTTGATATATGACTTTTAATTAACCCAGAAGTAAAGGGTTTCGATAGGCTGTCAATAATATCATTGGCAATACGAATAGCGCCGTCTGTGTTTTTCAAATCATTGATAATTACTGTGAATTCATCCCCACCCATACGCGCAACAAGATCGGAATCCCGAACACATCCTTTAATTCTGGAAGCGACTTCTATCAATATTTTATCACCAGAATGATGCCCAAATTTATCATTGATGTCTTTAAAATGGTCAAGGTCTAAATAAAGTACGGCAGTAGAATGGTCTGGATTGCTTCTTTTTATCAAACTTTTTGATAAACAATTATGCAACATACTACGATTAGCCAAACCAGTTAATGAATCAAAATTAGCTTGTTGCCAAATAATATTTTCAGCTACTTTTCGCTCAGTAATATTACGAACTGTAGCAAGCATATAATCACTATCATCTTGTTTTACGTAGCTCACACTGACTTCGGCGGGATAAGTTGAACCATCTTTACGTTTATGCAACCCTTCTAAAATCATGCCTTTGCTTTCTTTAAGACCATCAACGTGCCGCTTCCAAGAAAAATCATCAGGTAAAGCCGCTTCGATCTTCATCACCGACAGAGTCAGCATTTCTTCGTAGCTATATCCTAAGTTTTGACAGGCGGTTTCGTTTACATCGATAATTTTTGACGTTACAGGGTCAATAATAATAAAACTGTCGTTGGAATGATCAATTAATGTTCTAAATAATTTGCGCGCTTTTTCTATTTTTTGCTTTTCTGTTACGTCGACGATTTGAGCAATAAAACGCTGAACTTCACCCATCTCATCAGATTGAGCAACAATCGTTAAGATACCCGGTATTACTCGACCTGTTTTATGAAGATAACGTTTTTCAACTGTAATGGGGGTGAAAGGATCTTGCTGCAAGCTAGACCTAATTTTTTCATTAATAACCATATCGTCGGGATGGGTAATCACAATGTTTTTTTGATAAATTTCTTGTTCTGTATAACCAAGCATATTTAACAGAGCAGCATTTACATACTCCAAATTACCGTTCACTTTCGATATCGCCATAGGTACAGGCGTTGCATCAAAGACTTTTCTTAAATTTCCATCTAATGAAATAGAGACAGGATCTTTCTTCATACAGTATCATTCATAAAGGTTATAATAGCTTTAATTTAAAGAAAAAATTCAAATCATGCAGAACAATACTTTAAATATAATACTAAAAACAATAAAAAAAAATCCGATTAACCAAACAAAACAAAACAAAACAAAACAAAACTAATTAAATAAAAACAAATGTATTTTTTGTTAATTTAAAAAAGAACTGATGCATATTTAAAAACTCACAAACTAAAAAAATTAGTATCATGATTGGTTCATCCCTAAGTTCAGATAACAAGTGCGACACTGCTAATCAGGTGTAGAAGAAGCCAACTGCTGAAGTGGGTACACTTCTTTTCACCACAAAACTAAGCAGTACCAACATGAATTATCAGCAGTTGACCGAAGGCAAAAGATAC
>NZ_JBLIXL010000022.1:0-53871 GCF_047525455.1 Marinomonas phycocola | reverse complement strand
ATAGGTTTTATGAACGAAGAGATTGTTTTAGGCATTATCTGAGAGCGATTTTTTTCCATCGTTTGCATGTCCATTAGCTGTCTTCTTCTAGACAGTAAATCACTCATGAGGCGCATCTGTTCGACCCTTAAGCCCAGCTTCATTTACGGCTCGATATCATCAATCTATGATTGAAAATCGAATGGTCTATTGAATCTTAGGTGAATGTGAAATACTGTGGTTTTACATTAAATAAATAGGCTGAGAGTGGGTAATTCTACAGTCTAGTAAGGCGTAAAGGTAAAAATGATCATTAACTTTAATATTTCGAGGTAATATGAATAAAATAGGATTATTAGGCGGACTTAGTTGGGTATCTACAGCAGAGTATTACCAGCGTTTAAACATGCTCATGCAAGACAAACTGGGAGGAGTAACTTCTGCTAGAATTGTACTAGAAAGTGTCAATCGTCAAGATTATGTTGATGCTGTTATTCAACAAGAAGATGAGAATGCCGCATGCGAAATAATTCTGGACGCTTGTAGGAATCTCGAAAATGCAGGCGCAAAATTTATTGTAATTTCTTGCAACGACGTTCATCGATTTGTGCCCGATATCGCACCTAAAATTGGTATCCCATTTCTACATATCGCTGAAGTAACCGCGCTAGCTATTTCTAAACAAGGTATAAAGACTGTCGGGTTACTCGGAGTAATGAAAACAATGGAAGGTGTATTTTATCCGGAAATTTTGGCCAAATATGGAATAGAAACTATCATTCCTAATCAAATAGACAAAAATTATATTCACGATCGAATTTACGATGAACTGGTAATGAATAAGTTTAGTGATTGTACGAAGAAAGGATACAATGACGTCATTGAACGCCTCCATATTGCAGGAGCAGAAGGTGTTGTTCTCGGTTGTACCGAAATACCATTACTGTTAAAACCAGAAGAGATAAAGATTCCATCATTTGCTACAACTGAACTACACTGTATCGCAACCGTAAATCAAAGTATCACTTAACAATTTTCTGCATTGGAAAAACTCTACTCGTTCGCGCTCGCATTTTTCCGCTGAGCAAGGTGTTGAGGCTGTAAAATTACTCGAAAATAGACATTCAGTGATTTAATTTCTGTGCGGAGAGTATCTAAAAGCCAATTTTTGTACGATAACAACTCTACTCTTCACATAGCTGAGTGATTTTAGGTTTATGTTAACGTTATTTTTGAGACTGTTTTTTTGAATGAAAAATTCGACAGCCTCGTTAGGCTATCTGTCGAATCAGGTGGATTTATATGAAAAAAAGAGTGTTCGTGTCGTTATTTTCGATACTGATCAGTTCTAGTGTTTACTCCGAAGTTTTGTGCGAAACGGACGAAATAGTCTCTTTCTCCTGTGGCTTTAAATACGAAAGTGTTTCGGTACTACAATTGACTCTCAACCATTATCCATACAAGTCAATTAGGCGACAAAGCAGTTCGCCATTGTTCGTGCAGTGCTTATTTTAACCCGCTATTTTATTGCCTCTTAGCAAGGTATTGAGGCTAATTCTCTTGAATGAGAAATTCTACAGTCTCGTTATATGCCAGTAATTGCAAAGTTGATTGCAGCTATAATGTCATCTCGTAATGACTCAATTGAGCCGATAGGACTTTTGAGTAACTTGGATGGTATGGAAGCAATCTGAGGTGTGAGTAGGATGTATTGCTCATCTTCATATTCAATCAATGGGGTTGAATCATGCATTTGCTCATTTCTAAAATGATTGAGTTTCCCTAAAGGGATCACTGTTCGTGTTGTAGATCACTAATATATGGGTATGCTTCGCGGCTTTTTTTGCTTGGGTTTGTGTAGACATCAAATTGTGATATTAGAATTCTCTCAATTCATCACCAAAACCCCCATTATTATCTACAAAATCATTGTAGGCTTGAATAGCGTTTTTATTTTTTTTCATCCATTTTTCAGCTTCAATATCTTTTAATTTATCTTTTAATGCTTCCTCTAAAGTCGCTGATAAATGTAAGCGTCCAGCAAACCAGTGGGGAAGAATTTGTTATTTTAGTTTCTAAATCCAATACTAATGAGCTTCTTCATCATTTAGAAAATGTACGTGAAAAGATATCTCAAGCAGACTTTTCTCCTGTTGATAAATTAACCATTAGTATCGGTATCGTTACGATTAAAATAGGTGAGTCTTTTGAGGAGTGGTTTAATCGAGCAGATACAGCGCTGTATAAAGCGAAGTCTTCAGGTCGAAATTGTATTGTCGCTGATTAAGGCTAAGTTCAAGCATAATTAAAGGTCTCATCAATATTTTTGATAAAAGAGACGAAGTTAGATTTTAATGAGAGTTTAACATTGTCTCTTTTTTTCGTTTAATTTTACTATGTGGAAAATCGCATTGTTGAGTTTGTTAAGGCCAAATTAACATACTTTTATTCGCTTGTTTGTTCTTTTTTCATAATCTCTTCTATAGCTTGTTTGAACGTTGAAACGGGTTGGCCTCCAGAAATTGCGTATTTGTTGTTGATTATGGCAGTTGGAACCGAGGTGATACCGCTTTGTTGCCAGAGTTTTTCTTGCTGACGAACCTCATCGGAAAACTGGTCACTTTCTAAGATTGTCTTAGCCGTTGCTTCGTCTAAGCCAATGCCAGCGGCAAGGTTGGTTAAAATAGTCACGTCACTGATATCTTGGTTGTCGGTAAAGTGTGTTTTAAATAACGCGGCTTTTAATTCAGCTTGTTTGTTTTCTGTGTGTGCCCAATGCAGTAAACGATGGGCGTCAAAGGAATTGCGCATACGGCTTTCGTCTGTAAAGTTAAAATCAAAATCAACTTCTTTACCGCGTTCCGTAATCATGGTGCGATTTTGACGTGATTGCTCTTCTGATATACCGTATTTTTCGATTAAATGTTCTTTAGTATTTTGTCCTTCTGGCGGCATCGATGGATTCAATTCAAAGGGTTCAAATGTTAATGTTACCGCAACCTTGTCTTCTAATTCTTCTAGGGCTTTATTAAGATTACCGAGTCCGACTACGCACCAAGGGCACATAACATCGGATACAAACTTTATGTCTAATGACTCTTTCATGAATAATTACCTTGATGTTTATACGTCATTCCATGTTATAGCTAAAGAGAGGGATTAAAAGGTGTTCTAATGAAAATAAGAAAGGTTTCTTTGAATTTGCACAGTTTAAATATAAGCCACCTATATAGCTAGTTTATGTATTTCAACAGGCTAGAGATTAAAAAAAATCAGATAGGTGTGATTATTGATGTTCTATTAATAGCATTATAAGTTGGAAAAAATTCAAGGGTGGGGAATAAGCTATACCAAGAACCAGTAGTTATACCAAGAGCCAGTTTGCCTGAGAAGCCGTATTTTTATTGCATCAACCGATGCGTTGATTATGTTTAATTGGGTATCTTTTTTTGCCCTCTAACGAGGGGCCATGTGAATGGGGTAAGTAGGTCATCGATTGCTAAGTCAAAAGAGGAATAGCAAAGCGCCATCGACACCATATTCCTGAAACCATTAGAAGACTATCGAACAATTTCTATTGAACTTTCGTGGGAAATCAGTATCAAAGATACTGAAATCAATGTTTGTGACACACTTGCGTATCTAATCGGTTGGGGAAGACGGGTTCTAAAATGGAATCAATAGGAGCTATAAGGTGTGCTGCTTAATCTTCCTGAAATAGGTTTTAAATAGAACGAGCCTAGTTTGCTCGCAAATAGTTTTCATGAATATTATAAGGGCTGGGGATTTATTGAGCTGCTTGATGAATTTGAAGCGACAGTACAGAAAATTCAGGCCATATTAGATGACCTAAACAACGATGAATTATATGAGAAATTGTGGTACAAAAAGTGCACATTTGGGCGAATGGTTCAGTTCAATACTTCTGCGCTAATGAAAAATATGCGAACTAAAGTGAGGCGCTTTAAAAAGGTTAATAACATTCAGTAGTGTCATTCATAGGCTAATTATAAGCCCAATGTGGTTATTGATGTGCCATCAATTTCGCTCTAAATTGGAAAAAATCCAAGGATGAGAAATAGCTATGTTAAGAACAAGTCGTTATACCAAGAGCTAGAAGTCTGTTTGCTTGATAGGCCGTATTCTCATAGCATTAGCTGATGCGTTGATTATTTTTAATTGGGTGTATTTTATGAGTTTTTTGATTAGGTAAGTGTATGAATCAGAATATAAATATTCTACCAGAATGCAATGATGATATTAATGCTATTGAAATAATTACTATTGAGGCGTTCAAAAATCATCCTCACAGCAATCAAACTGAACATAAAATACTAACTGCATTACGTGATGATAATGCACTTTCTGTGTCTTTAGTTGCAGAGATTAAAGACGAGGTGGTTGGCCATATCGCTTTTTCCAAAGTTAAAATTAATAATGAATTTATTGATTGGTATGGCTTAGCCCCTGTTTCTGTTAAACCAAAATATCAAAATCAAGGTATTGGCTCACAATTAATTCTTTCAGGTTTAGAGGCTATTTGTGAGTTAGATGCTAAAGGTTGCGTGCTGCTGGGAGAGCCTGAATATTATAATCGGTTTGGCTTCAAAGCACTGGGTGAGTTAGTTCTCAAAGGGGTGCCTCCAGAGTATTTTCAGTCATTACTTTTAAGTGGTGAAATGCCAAGCGGAAATATTGAATACCATAAGGCTTTTTCGTAAAACGGGCATACAAGTCTCACTCATGGCCTCCAGACTCGGTACAAAAACGATTGGAGTCAATATCGTAATCAGGGCTCTATCAAAAAAAGCCATTGTTTTAGGTGAAAACAAACAAGGTAGTCGTGTTAAATATTTTTAGTGAGGTGTTTTTCGTTGTGATAGCAAGAACGTACCCTGTCAAAAAATATCAGTGCTAATTTGAGTATTAAGGTGTAATTTAACGGTATGTTCATTCTCAATCACTTTAGAAACGTTAAAAATGTTAATCCAAGGTCTATGGTAACCGAAGACGATATTCAGCCAGTCTCTAATACTTCCGCTCTCGTGGAAGAGAAGTTCCGAATTACGGGGTTTAAAGCTCTATTCGTGTTTTCCATCCTATTAATGGGCGAGATTATTTGTCGTTCTCCTAATAATTTATACATTGCTATTGCTTTTCCAATCGTGTGTTTTTTAATTTCGGTGTGTGCCTTGACTAAACGAAAACATAGCCTCTTATTGGGTAAAGTTTGGGTGGTGTTTACGGTTCCTTTGGTGTCTGTTCTTATTATTATTAATGGTCTTGCTCCTGCTGCTTTATTATCTCTAGGGGCTATTTTTTCTACGTTATTAGTGAACGGGATATGGCGTATTGGGGCTGCTTTTATGATTGCAGCGACTGTCTTCTTAGTGCCATTTTCTAATGTTCCCTATGACCCTACTGTCTGGACAAGGTTATGCATATCTACCATTACTGTGACCCTTGTTCTTCTAATTATTTTACACCATTTAGAAAAAGCGCTGGTGGAGAGTGTCGAGAATGCTGCTGCACTAAAGCGCGCTCTTGATGGCCAACGCAAAGCCAATGCGGCCCAATCTTTATTTCTGGCCACCATGTCCCACGAAATACGTACGCCTATGAATGGTATGTTGGGCTTATTGGATGCGGTACTGGCGGACGACCTTTCTGATAAGCAACGCTCACATCTTGAGAAAGTCCAGCGTTCTAGCCACCTTTTACAAAATATTTTGAATGGCATTCTCGATTATTCCAAACTCAATGCGGGGAAGCTGGTGTTTGAAATGGCATCTGTAAATGTTGGGCAATTAGTATGTGATATGGAATCTTTTTTTCAATTACAGGCTGACAATAAAGACATTTATTTAAAATCGGTGATTGATCCATCTTTAGCGCCAGCTCATTTGGGGGATGCCACTCGTATTACTCAAGTATTGAATAATTTGCTGAGCAATTCGATAAAATTTACTCAGGACGGCGAAGTGTCCTTATCATTAAATGTCGTTAAGTCGACGGATTATGTCCAAGAGTTAATGTTTTGCGTTCGTGATTCGGGGATTGGAATAACTGATGAAGAAAAAGAGCGCATATTTTCTCCTTTTACCCAAGCGAATCAAGCGACGAATCGGAACTTTGGTGGTACTGGACTTGGGCTGCAAATTGTCAAAAGTCTTGTTGAGCAGATGGGTGGGAAAGTTTGGGTTGAGAGTCAAGAAAACGTCGGCAGTCAATTTTATGTCACACTCTCATTGGCGTTGACAGATGAACTACCGATTAACATCATCGACAATTCAAAGTACTTAAATAAGCAATTTCTTGGTAAAGTGCTGGTGGTGGAAGACAATAAAATCAATCGTTTGGTTGCTCAAGAGATGCTTCGGCCATTTGTTTCGGATGTTTCTTATGCAAATGACGGGATAGAAGCGGTCGAGGCCGTTGAAAAAGAGTCATTTGATTTGGTGCTAATGGATTTAAATATGCCAAACATGGACGGTTTTGACGCAACTCAAGCCATACGTAAGAATCAACAGAGCCTCCCTATTGTGGCACTTACTGCGGCGGTTTTAGCAGATGAAGTTGAAAAAGCGTTAGCATCTGGTATGAATGGTCACTTAGCAAAACCGATTGATAAAGATAAATTATTTAAGATATTAGAGCGGTACCTCAAACCTGCAGTGTCAGACAGGATTCTGCATGATCAAAAAGCTTGATCATGCTAATCAATGCCTCGTGGCAATTATTGAGACTGAAGTAAAGAGGGAAAGGTCGTGTTTAGACATTCATAGCTTAACGGTTGACCCAACCCTTTTAGAAAAGGCACCGCCAATAAACTAATGTGTTACGTGCTAGGGAAGGTGCGAATAAGTCTACTAAGACCCGCAGGGCATGGTCTAAAAGCCAGTATTCTTTGTTGAGTATCTCGAAAATAGACCAGCTATTCACATTCGATACTCGCCTCGAATAGCTGGCTTTTATCCACATGCTGAGACAAGAGGACTTATTCGCACCTTCCCTAGACAATGTATAGATAAATAGAAAATATTAGAATTCGACAAGGTGTTTTCGATGACGCTGTTTCTTTTTAGACTATATTGATGTTAGAGAATTACTTACGTGTTTTGCTAAATGCTTGTTCAGTGATTTGAATGAACGATCAATTGAATTTGAAACAGTGTCAAGCATAGCGTTAAAAATACTCTCTGCTTTGGCACCGCTTCTGAAATCGAGACAGTTATACCAAGTCGTATTTTTTTGTCCTTTTATAATTGGTTTATCGGCGGGGACCAAGGTTACCGTGTTTTCGTTGTTGATATTTTCCAATGTGTATTGTGCATAGATGGAAAAACTCAATTCGGCATTTGAGCCGGATGCTAACGTCCCTGATGCCTCCAAGATAATGCCGTTATCAGTGGGAGACATTCTAAAATGATGGTAGCTTGTAGAGTAAATTTTTGAACCAATTTTTATTGGGTAGCTGGTGATTGGCCTGATTGTTTCAATACAATAATTGTTTGAGATAGATAAATCGTCTTCTTGAGCGCTTTGAGAAATGATATTAGGCAATGCGGGTAAAATAAGCGATTTCATTAGCCACTTAGTGCGAATTAATATGCCTGAGCTTTTTCCAATGGCCATGAAATTTGATAAAGGCATAAGGTCTGACAAGGACGTGTTCGATTCAAAATAATGAGCATTGGATGGATGAGAGGCTAATTTTTCGGCTGTATTGTTGGTCTGGTTAGCCTTTTTTTCTGATTGAAACGAAGAGACTAACCATTTTACATTGGTATGCAAATTTAAGTTATCAATAGTTTGAATGCTCAATGCAATGGCGCGATGACTCTTTTGAATGAAAGTGCTGAGAGAGGTGCTTAAGTGAGGTAAATACGGCTTTAATATTCTGCTCGGGTCTTCAATCCTTATCAAATTGATCGCATCTATTTCATTGATTATAGGGTGATTAGACCGCGCCTTATCACTGATTTCTTTTTCTAGATTGTGTAAATCGATTTGAATAAAGAGTGAGCAAGACTCTAAAGAAATAACATGGTGTAAATCCCCTAAAATTGTGATGTCACCAGATTTAAAAGGAAGTTTCAGTTCAAAACGAGAAGGGTTATTACTAGCAATTAACTCCCAGCCAGACAGCATAGCCTCGCCACAAACATGCCATGAACCATCCAACTCAGTAAAGTTGATACTATTTGGCAAATCACCATCCTTCATGGCTTGAGAGAGTCGTTCATTGACTGACTGAAGGTCAGATACATAATCTGTAAATGTTTGATGAGTTACCATAGTAAACGTCCAAAACAGTAGCAAAATGGGTTGATTCTGTGTCGTTACAATATGGCTGTTTTGTAACAACAATATTGCACCCTGACACATCGACATCCACCTAATTCACATAACTGAATTCTGGAGGTGCGCCTTCTTCCGGAAGGTAACAGACACTATCTAATGTTTTTATGTATTTGAAAACACACAGTATCTAAAATATAAAACTGAAACGATAATTATAGATAGGTAATTGATCTTAAAGGAAAGTTTATGAAATACGATTACACGGGATTACACCAAAGTGTTTTTTACTGTGATTGTGCTTGTAGTGATATTACCGTAAAAATTTGACTGTGCTTCTAGCTGTACTGAACTGTAATCGACATGTTTTATGTAAAACACTAGCTTTAATCCTTAGGTGGATGAACTCTCTATACTTTATGTTCTCCTACATTATTTTATTAGTCTCAGTTATTAATAACGATTGTTAGTACCTGCGCTTCATAAAAAGTAGTCAAAGGAGTTATTGTGGGTAAAACAACAGAAGATAAAGTGATTATTCGAGCTGCGATTCATCCTGGTATTGGTGTGTCTCGGGTGGGTAATGCCGAGACAGAATTTTATATTGGTCCTGAAGTAACGGCAGCACCCGCAGAACCAAGTAGTTTTTATCGGACTCCTCAAGGCACATTAAAGCGTCAAGCCGCGCGTTTTCGTCTTTATGGCTATAACGCAGCAGGTGAAGTGGTTAGTGAATTGACGAATGCAAATGCAGACATCTGTTGGACGGCCCAAGTTGCGAATACCAAAGCCAACTGGTTTCATTTTATTACTGCGATGGACATTCCCGAATCAAAAGACTTGGTGGTAACAAGACGCAACCCAAAAGTATCATTAAGAGATCGAGCGGAGTTGGTTATTGCTCCAAATGCTGTAAGCATTAGCGGCGCTTCGGTGAGTGGTGCTGAATATCAGTTTAATACGGGTTCTTTTAAAGGAGAAAACGTCTATTTGGGGGAGTTGCAAACGGACTGCGATGGTCATCTGTTGTTTTTAGGAGGCCATGGCGTATCTAAATCTCCTTCAGGTTTGCCTCCTTATGATTCTGCTGATGGTGATTCGTTTAATAATGCATCAGATTGGTATGATGATATTGCTGATGGCCCCGTAAACGCCAAAGTTTGTATTGATGGTTCTGATATTCCTGTCGAGGGCTCATGGGTGATTAGTGCACCACCAAATTATGCTCCAGATGCAGTAAGTTGGCGAACTATGTACGACTTAATGACGGATCTTTATGTGAGTAATGGGTGGTTTCCTGTTCCAGAGACGACGTCTTTTACGCAGGATGTGCTGCCTCAGTTACAGCGTCTATCTAATTTGCAATGGGTAAACAAAGTCTTTGCAACGCTCTTCGGTAGCGGTGGACAGATGAATTTCGACGACCCTGTTTTCGTCAAAAAACTGTCTTCTGTCCCCCTTAGTCCTGCACTGGATCCATACGATGAATTGCGTCGGGTCATTTTAAACAGTTTCCGACCGAATCAACCTGAGATAAATGACCCAAGATTATGGCCATGGTTATATGGTGATGATTTCGGGGGGGATTTGTTTCAAAAATCGCCTAATACCATGTTGGCTTTACCTTCTTTGCAGCAGTTGCATTTACAGCGTTGGGCTCATGGTGATTTTATCGATGATTGGGATAAAAATTATGAAGAGCCAAGTTCTTTAGAGGCTATTCCTTTATCTGAACAGCCGCATATGCTCGACAAGGCTGCAATGCATTTCTGTTTGGCGGATGCTTTTCATCCCGGTTGTGAAATGACATGGCCAATGCGTCATCCTACTATGTATTCGGCACCGTTTCGGATTCGTCAGAGTTCGGTTCCTGAAAAAGACGATCAATGGGGAACAAGCTTGTCACAGAAAAATGTTTTAGCCATTGATGGACCATTACATGCACAAGTTGCGGGTGGATTAACTCGTTGGATGGGGTTGCCTTGGCAGGGCGATACCGCTTATTGTCGAGCCGGGTACGATCCTGATTTTGATCTGTACCAACCGAGTTTTTGGCCTGCTCGTGTGCCTAATACCATATTGTCCGAAGCGGACTATGCCATTGTGATGGATGACTCTCTTCCTAGAAACAGCCGCATCGCGGCATTCAATAGACGACTAAGTTGGAATCGCTTTATTGACCGACCTTTGGAATCGGATAACGGTAAACCCAGCATTGCACAAGTCATGGATAGAATGATTGCAGAATTTGCAGAGCAAGGGATTGTTGAAGCGCGCCCTGGCATTGAAAATGATGCGGATTTCCCCACGGTGATTTATGTTGAAAACAACGGTTATACCGAAGCGGCAGCAACTCGTATGCTGAAATCGGTGGCTCCTGCGGTAGCAAATAGTCGTGATGAAAGGATTCGCAATTCGGGTTGGGCAAGTGAAGAGCAACTTAACGATGCGATTCGTTTGCGTCAGCGTAAACCAACTAACTAAGCTTATTTCTACTATGAACGCATTTGATGTGATCGTGATTGGAGGGGGGCCTGCTGGACTGGTCTCTGCTCTATTAATGGCGCGAACAGGGAAAAAAGTTGCTATTTTGGATAAACCTGCTGAGGTGAATGAAAAAGTGGGAGAATCCATGCCTGCTACAACAAACCGTTTACTAAAAAAACTAGATCTACCTTTGTTGAGCCAAAGAAAGCATGACTTTATTGCAGGCAGTGAATCTTATTGGGCTGGGCAGTATGAGCAACAAGATTTTATTCATCATTTACAGGGTTGTGATTGGCGTTTGGATAGATTGCAGTTTGAATCGGATTTGCATCATCTAGCAAAAGAGAGCGGTGCACAGTTTTTCTTCGATCGATTGAGTAATCTGTATAAAAACCCCCATGGATGGGAATTGGAAACCGACGAAAAGCACACATTACACGCAGATTTTATTATCGATGCCAGTGGGCGAAGCAGTGTCTTATCACGGCATTTATCTCTAGAAAAAGAGAAGGGGGAGCCTCTGGTGGCGCTTTGGGCGTCAGTTGAGATTGACGATAACAGCTATCAAAGTATGACAACGAATACTTTGCTGGAAAGTCAAGAAAATGGTTGGTGGTATGCGGCGCGATTGCCAAATAAAAAATTGTTGGTTATTTATCATACCAGTGCGAGTAATGCAGGTACTATCACAAAGCGCCCTAGCCATTGGCTAGATGAGTTAACTCAGACGAATGTGTTATCAAAGCACTTACCTCTAGAGCGATTCATAAACAGCAAATTGAATGCAAATAATGCACGCAGTAATCGATTAACAACACCGTATGGTGAAAATTGGGCGGCCTGTGGTGATGCGGCGGTAAGCTTTGATCCATTATCGTCTCAAGGGCTTTATAATGCCATCGCTACGGCGGCGATGTTACACAAAGCGTTACAAGGCGATAATAGGGAAAGTGCACTGGAAAAGTACGGTCAGAGCTTAGAAAGAGTGGCGTACATTTATCAGCAAAAACGACAACAATACTACCAACAAGCCTATGATCATTATCAAACGGACTTTTGGAAAGCACATTTATAGAGTGGTTGCGCGATTAAAAACAGCGCTAAAAATAGCACTAAAAATAAGTAGCCGTTTTCTATCATTTTTCAATACACTTGAATTCAAGGTATGAATAGATAGGAGAACGGCTATTGTTAGATTGCTACGATGTTAAGACACCTGTTGTCGAATTAATGCTTCATCAACTGTGTGTTCTGTTTGTATTTCAACTTGATTTGCATACGCCAATAACTGCGCCTCTCGTTCAATCCATTGGTCAAACTGTTGAGTAGTGAGCGATAAGGCAATCAGCTTTTCACTCACTTTCTCAAATTGAACATCACCATGTTCATCAACACAACCCCATTGCTGAACCGCTCTTTGAAACGCAGGGCGTATCCAAGGTTTAAACTCCACACCAATGGATTCCGCGTGTTCCAATGCTCTGGCTCTGAGCTTTGCAGAAAACTGGTTTTCGTCTGTAATGGAGTCTGCTTCCAGTGATGCGGGTAAATCTACTTTGACATGTGTTGGACGGGTGCTGGCCACATCGTTAATCAATGTTTGCCACGCATCGTTTTCATACAGTGCAAAATTAACGGTTTTTAATGGTAGGGTTTTTAAGTTAATCGCAGCGACGTCATGGAGTAACTGTTTGGCATCGTCTGTTTTAAGGGATCGACTGTCTGTTTCTAAAAACTGGGACAATGATTCTAATTGCTCAGAGGTCAGTTCTGCTTCTGCAAAAGACAATAGGGCTTGTTGCGAACGATTGGGGTACCACAAGGCTTTCAGTTTGTGGGTGATCTCATCGGCTTGAGGCAGAGTCAATAGGTTGTGCTCAACGGCTCGGGTGAGGTCATAGCGTAAATCGGCCATGGCTCTAGAGACCGACATATACCCCAACTCTTCAGGGCCATGAGTCAGGGCCACTTCATCATCGTCTTCCCAAATACCATTAGCGAAATGATCAAAAATGCGCCCGACACCCACCATGCCAAAGGTATGCAACTCCGCCGCTCGCAATGCGCCCATGCTGGAGCTGCCATAGACGTGAATACCAATGGACATCGCGTACAAAATTTCCTTATGCCATACGGCAGGAACACTTTCAAAAAAACCGTCGATTAGAAGAATTATCTGAGGCTTGTCCCGTGTGGCAAGGTAAAGATCACCTTGTTGGGCGGGTGGGCGAACATCCGCATGTGGAAGGATCTCCAAAACTTGTTCTTTACGGATCGATGGGCCTGAAAATACGATGATGCTCATAGGGCCGCTTCCTTCTGTTGATTGTGTTGCTGTTCAGAGTGTATTTTTTTAGCAAAGGCGTTTGCTCGTTGTCCAAAGACATAACCGGGTATATCATGAATGCCTTCAAGACCGGGGGCAATGACTCGCACAACGGGAATATCAAACTCGGCTTTGGTCAAATCAATCATTAAAGGGCGGGGAAGCCCTTTACTGTCTAATTGAGAAATCAAAACGGTCAAGTCTTCTTCGATCGAATCCTGCTCCCAGCTAACGATGCTATTAAAATCGACATACGAAGGGGTGTCCATTAACCCTGTGCGCAAGCGTTTTTGATATTCAATCTGTTGACGTGATTGATACTCTTTAATGCTGGCGTCGTCACGCGATCCAGAAATCAGCGTTAAGCGGGTCTGCACGGCTTCGGTAATGGCTCGCATAATGGCGACGTGTTTATCAAGATGAGTACCCGAGCCTGACATAGGGTACAGAGGCCTATGTTGGCTTTCTTTTCTGTTCATAATGGTAGATACGAACGTAGGAATGTTAAGATCGGATGTGACATTCCAAACGCTTACCATCACATCCGCGTCTTCTATCTTTTGCACCAATGCCGAAATGGTTGGGTCAGTAATGGACGTTAAATCCACTTTCAACGCATCTTGTTGATGTTTTGGCGTTAATGACCAGAGTGTCATTGCATCTCGTTCGATTAACTCGCACAACGCATGACTTGCGGCTTCGTCCCGGGTATTACCAGACGCCAAGCCGTTGGTACTGAGCTGAAAACAACCGCTTCCCTGTGGCAGAGGTAACGTAAAGTCACAATGGACCAAATCATAGGGTACATACACTGTTTTTGTTGATTGTAACTCCGTGGCTTCTATCCATACTCTACGTGAGTGTGGATCAAACTGGGTTACATTCATCGTTGGTAGCAGCTTTAGATCCGTCACTGGATGGTTGTTTGATAGCTCCGCATAGCTGGTAAGACGCATGGGCAAATCAATGTGTTCGGCATGGTAGGTTTCTATGGCTTCCATGGCTGCCGAGGCCTTGGCGGCTGCCACAGAGATACCTTTACCTTGAGATACCGCAACCGCCTTGGCATTAGGGCGACATGCGGTAATAACCGGGATGCCAATATCATCTAGCCCTGTAACATTGGCCAAACGCGTAATACCCATAGCAGGCAAGTGCGGCAAAATTCGGTCGAGAGTTTCTTGTGGAGAAACGGTACGATGTGTACCAGTACGATAGGCTTTCATAGAATGGGTCTCGAAAAACGTTAGGCTGTGAATGCTCTTAAATAGGTTTGAAAAATTAAAGTTTATATTATTGAGAATAAAATGTAGGTTTTTTTAGTTAAACAGAATGATTCTATGAAGTAGAAAATAATAGGCCTCTAAAAAAGAGGCCTATATATTTATTTTTTAAATGCTTTTAAGTTTGCTATATAGCAAGTTAGACCAACTAGTTGCGTGCTTTTAAGCTCATTTGTTTCAATGAGCGATGGTTCAGAGCCCAAATCGTTAGGGTTTATGGAACCTGCTTGTACTCCCGCTTCTCCGTAATAATTTTTAAGGTAAGCTGTAGTATCAAAATGCTGAGTGTCATTAGACGTAGGGTTATATATATGATCATTTAGCTCTGAAGCGGAGATATAGCTAACATTATAGCTATAACACTCAGTATTAGAATGTGTTCTATCTGGCTCTTGGAAATAAGCGATGTAAAGATTATCTTCAGCAGGGATTTGACTTAATTGATACAGTTTGTCTTTAGGTACTGAATTTGCGCCATTGAGGACTGGGCTAAGATTGGTTATGGGGATGTCGGCTTCGGAATTGTGGGCTCCCGATATCTTAATCATATTTAAACGACTCATATTTAATTGACGTAAATCAATAAAATAGCCTGTTTGAGGTATTCCTAAATCTGCATCAGAATCAAACGATTTTACATCTCCATTACTACCTTCAAGATTCCACTCTAAAACCTTTGATACTGCTGGACCCAGCAAATTAAGAGGGTAGACACCGTTATTATCTAAAAAGAAGCGTTTAACAAATTCACCATCTACAGAAACTGACTCGATAATACGAGAAGGGTCTGAATAGAATTTATGTGATAAATAAACGATTGTATTATCAGAGAGTATAATATATGCATCATTCATTGATTCAATTGCTTGATCTAAAAGATTTTTATCAGTCATTATAATTTCCTTTTTTCATTAGATATATTTATATTTTTTTGCTGCTTTTGTTAAATCTTGAATAATAGAGGTTTTTCGATGGCTGTTTTCATTTTTTGTTAGTTGGAGTAATAGTTTTTCTATTGGCTCTGGTAATGGAACTTGTCTTTTATCTAATAATATCTTTGCAAATGTTGGGGTTTTATATGAAAATTTTCGTGAAAATTCTTTATCTAAATTACACAAAGAAATTGCATGCAAGTGTGATTTCCATAAAAATGGATATTCAAATCGAGCGCTTACTTCAGCCCACACAGATAGACTTTCCTCTAAATAAGTTGCTGACGACTCATACTTTTTTTCTGAAAAATAGCTCCAAGACAAATTCGCAAGTGCAACAGCTTTATAGTCATCCATTTTTGTATCATTGGCCAAATTAAGTGATTCAGTTGCGCTATTTCGAGCTTTCAAAACCATACCTGTAAGCCTATATGATGATGATAAATAAGTGCAGCACCGTGTTTGTAACACTTTATCTTGTTGTGCTTTCGCTAACTCAAGTGCATTTACCAATGTGTAGTTAGCTTTTATTGAATCTTTACTCAAAATAAGACTAAATCCCATCATGAATGTTGCTGTAGCTATTAATGCCTGATTATTAGTTTTTTTTGCGATACTTAAACTTTTTTTAGGAATATGAAGATCTTGCTGTATTAGAGAGTAACGATTGCTTCTTAATTGAAACTGAAATTGATCATAATAGTGTTGGAATAACGCTTGTTTATCATCAATTATTTGTATAACAGATTCAATTTCTTCCAAAATGGGCTTCATTTTAGATGTATTGCCTAACCAATAATATACACGTAAAACTGCTCTCTTTATCTCTAACCAAATCTTCCACCAAGAGGATCCATTAGGCGTTTCAGAGTGAGGCGATTTCAATAAAGAGGAATGAGCCGCTTCGTAGTGAAACAGAGCATCATCGTGTTGATGGACAACTTCATACGTTTTTCCTAAGGCTATTTGATTTACTGCTTGTCTTTCAAAATCCTCGTCGTCTTGAAGCATGCCGATTAGCTCAGGAAAGTAGGTGCGGGCATTTTCGTGTTTGCCGTCACGACTTAATGCTTTTGCAAGGCCTTCTAAAATGTTTTTAAGCAGTGATCTATCGTAAACAGAAGAAGTGTTGGTTCTATGAGCGGCTAGGGCACTTTCATAAAGGTGTATGGCGTCTTCCACGGCAAATGTGAGGTTGGCCTCCGTAGCGGCTTGGTAATACCAGTGGCTGGCTTGTGCGTGCTGATGGGCTTTTTCATAGTGTTGCGCCAATTCGCTGGTAACAAACCGATCACTGGTGTCTGATGTTGCAACAATGGCTTCCGCAATAAGTTCATGCAATGCGGGCCTTGACTGAGGGTCAATGCTCTCGTAGCTGGCGTCGCGTACTAATGTGTGTTTAAAAATATAGCGATCGCCCGCAACGTGCCTTTGTTGAATGATTAATTGATTGTCAATCAGCTCAGACAAGTCATTTTGTACTTGCAACTCGCTAAAGTGTGAAGCGGCAACCAATCGCTCATAGTCAAACTGTCGGCCCATTGAAGCGGCCAATTGGAGTGTGTCTTTGGCGTAAATTAATCCATCGACTCTATGCTGAATGGATTCACGTAAGCTGCTTGGTATTTCATCAATTTGCTGAGGATCAACAAATCCAATGGTGCCTTGGTTGAGGTGCACCAAACGTTGACGTTTTAGCATGAAAACCAGCTCTTCGATAAAGAGTGGTATGCCGTCTGATCGGGTTGCTAAGGTGGCCATAACCTCCTCAGATACGTCCGCGCCTTCAAATAATTCTGTAATGAATTCGTGGGTATCGTCTTGAGTCAGTTGTTCAAGGTGTACAGGTTGTAAACGACTGCCCAGTAGTTTCTCGGGAACAGGCTGGCGAGAGGTGGTGATGATCGCCGGTTTCAATAAATCGGCAACCGTCTGTGTATTGTCGTTTGTTTCTTTGGGTTGTTGATCCTCGTAGTCTTGCATTAAATGTGCAATGAAATCTAACGTGGTTGGATCAGACCAATGGATGTCCTCAAAGATATAAATGGCATTTTTGGGATGATGCTGGGCGCTTTCACTTTGCTGTTTGTAACGCACAATCGCTAAAATATACGACAAACCTTCAAATAAAAGCGACTTTTGCAGAGAGGGTTCAAGTGTCGACAGTTGGTGTTTTTCTAGATCATCAATGCCTAACCAAGCGGCAAGGATGGTAATCATATCGGTTTTTTCACCAACAAATGTCCCCGTGCTGATCAGCGTTTCAAGTTGCTTGCCTTGCGGCTTTTCTTTATCAAATAGGGTGCTGAGCACCGTTTTGACGATGCTCAAAATGGGGTACAAAGCGTTGTTTTTGTGTTCTGGTAAGCATTGGAAGATCTGATGCGCTCGAGCCGATTCTAAGCGTCTAAATTCATGAATTAGGCGCGATTTACCTATCCCTGCCTCGCCATGTAAATGTACGGCGTGTTTGTCTTTTTCAGCGCTGTTTGAATCAAGTTCGGTGGGCGCTTGCTCTATTGATGAATGGTAGGATTGACGAGAAAAGCTAGCAACGGCGGCACGTAATGCGGACAATTCCTTCTTTCTACCGATCAATGAACTGGTGTTTCTGACGCCACGTACAAAACCAAATGCTTCGATAATTCGTTCGGCTTTTAATACGGAGCTTGGCTGTTGTGAATTCTGTGTTTTTTCTGCTGCGTCTTCAAATTGATAGTAGGGCTCTAGAATGGCTTTAGTATCCAATGAGCAAAGGATACTTTTGTCACCCGCCAAATAAGATAAATCGGTTGCGTAATGATTGGCAAAACCATCAGGGACATGATTGCCTCGTTTTAACAAGATGCCACTGTGGATGCCTATATTCAATTCCAACTCACAGCCATGACGCAGCTTCATATAGGGCTGCTGCTTGTTGGCCAAACTGATTATTTCTAACGCTGTACGTGCTGCTAAGCGTGCATCATGATCGCTGGCGACAGGGTGGCCAAAATAAAATAAAGATAAGTCACTTAAATTGCCCACATGGTAACCACCATAACGTCTCGCGATATCAAGGCATTGGCTGCGAGTGGAGTAGAAAAAAGTTTCGATAATGCTTAGGTCAGACTGCGCGTTTTCCATGCCTTTAATGCGCATACGTAAGGCAAGGGTGGTAATTTGCTTTCTTTCTGATAATTGACTGGTTTCTGTCGGCAGATGGTTTGGATCGTCTTTACGCAGTATTAAGGTCGCTTGCGAATTTTCTGAATTAGCGTACTCATTGTCAGACGGTTTCTTTGCGCTGATTGGTAAAATCAAACCGACTAAATTGCTGATGACCAATTGATCGAGCTTTTGGTAAAGCTCTTCTGCACGGCTAATTCGTTCACTGGCATTTTTTCGTAATACTTGTTGTAGTAAGTGTCCCAATGGATGGGACAGTAAGGCTGACGGAATGGGAACGGCCGTATCACTTAAATGTTTATGGTAGGTCTCGGCGGTACTGGAGCCAAAAATGGCGGGTTCGCCAGTTAAGCATTCAAGAAATACCAGCCCCCATAAATAAATGTCTGAGCTGAAGGTTGCCAGCTCTCCGCGTAGCTGCTCTGGAGCGCAATAAGTTGGTGTGCCGATTGACTCTTGAGTCATAGTCAGCATTTGGTAATCGTCTTTACGCTGGCCCAGTGTTAAGGTGCTGATACTAAAATCGAGCAATTTGACGCAAGACTTTGCGCCAGTTTGAGAGAGCATGATATTAGACGGCTTGATGTCTCGGTGAATAATGCCTTGTTGATGGGCATGGACCAGAGCATCCAGTACCTGCAACATGATGTTGTAGGTCTCTTCAACGTCTAACGCGCCTTTTTGCTTTATATAATCATTGAGAGAGGTGCCATCAACGAATTCGAAAACACTGTAGACATTGGTATCGTTAATGCTGCCTTTGTCTAATAATCGAACAATATTTGGGTGGGACAGTTTGCTAACAAAATCGCTTTCTCTTTCAAAACGCGCGATTTGACGTTGTCTGTTTTTGCCGTCAGATTGTTTTGCTAAGTGTAAAAATTTAATAGCAACATTCTGACCTGTCTTTTTATAGACAGCTTTATAAACAACACCGAACCCACCTTGGCCAATTTGTTGGTTTAATTCGTATTCATCAGAAACAAAGTCCTGAGAAATGCCTTCTGGGTTCTGTGTTGTTAAATCGGACATACTACTAGTGACAACCTGAGTTAATTTCTTGTTTATTTCCTTTTATTATAATGATTTTTGATGCGTTGAGTCTGACCTCTCCGTCTTTAAGTTGAACCAACTGACATGCGTCGAAGCCACTGAAACTGATACTGTCTCTCAAGCGAGTGCGCAATCTATGTAATCTGATGCGAGTGTTGTCGGGTTCAATACCCAACTCTTTAGACAAATCGTTTAGATTGATCCAGCCTTGGTTGTTTTCAGCATAACCTTGCGCTCTGTCTGCTAAGGTTTTACGGGCTAAGCACAACATTAAATATAATTGGCTTTGAATTCGGTGACCTTTAATGACAGAGGTTTGAATCGAGTCATTAATTGACAGTTTAACGTCTTCTTCATCGTCTGATACATCTAGTAGAAATTCTAAATCTTCAATAGATTGAGCAATCGGGCGATTTTGAACGGTTTTGTATTCGATGTGATTGTATTGTAGACAATATGGACGACCAGAAATATTAACAATCTCACTGTCTTGAATCGTGTGGTTGTGTTGATTGTCGATAAGGTGCCATTTGTCATTTTTGTATTGCATGGTACACGCATCTGAAATAACCGTTAGGGGTTTTTTCAAGTAGATAGGCGCGTAGCTATTGTGAATGCTTACCATAACATCACAGGGCTCGTTGGTATTGATCATGGAAAAGCTTTCACTTGTTTTCGAAGAAAATACAATGACATCGTGTTGTCTGAGCGGGTAAATTTGCTCTTTTAGTAGTTTGTGACCGTTAACCCAAATGCCATTGGTGCTTTTGTCTTCAATAAACCAGCTGTCATCTTTCCAAAAGGCAATGGCGTGGATTCGTGAAACGTCACTGCGGGTAAGATGCGTATGGCAATTGTCTGCGCGGCCAAAGGTATGGTAATTACGTAGGTGGATATTATTACCAGATGAGGATTGCATCGCTCCGCTTTTGAGTGCGGGTTTGGATGCGTAACACGATTCCAAAAATGGTAATTTATCGTTTAAGTTAGATAACACTTCAAAGCTATTCGCATTGTTCATAATGACAGATCCTTTAAAAAATCCATTTGAGCGCCGCCAGTCTAACCTCTTTCGACTGGAGGCTCCTGACTGCAAAGTGCTCTTATTCTTAACATGCACTAACATTGTCGTGACGGAACATGGCAATTGTTAATGCTATTACTTAGAAATAATAGGTGTAAATTGCTAAGTGATCCACAAGTATATTCCAGCATCGAATTACGATTGTCTATATGTTTTTTTCAAAAAAAAAATCTTTAAAATCAATCGAAAGTAGAAGTGTTCGTGTAATCTAGTGTAATAGAAGTGACACTTTTTTATGTTTATATTTCGGTTTTATGTGGGGCTTTTTAACGTTGAAAACACAAGTAAAGGGCGGTTATATGCGGTATAAATCATCGTTGTTTATGTGTGTTTTTACTTCCAGTACCTCATTTGCTAACGAGGTAGGTTGCGATACATTAGCGGGTTGGAGTGACCCAATTGGCGAGTCATTTGGGAGTGAATTAGCATCCTATGTTTTGTGGTGAGCCTTCACAAAAAGAATCGGCCAAAGGGTTCCATGCAACCTCTGGTGGTGCGTTTCCACGACGGATGCGGGGTCTATTGATGTCGTCCGTATTGACACTTTGAGAAAAGTAAAACTGCAATTTCATGGAAAAGAGTACACCAAATTTTGATGACGGTCTCGACTATGGATTAAAGCTCGCACCATCCATCCCGGCGGCCACCGTCGTAAGGGCGGGCTAAACCATTTGAAATCAGCCTTTCAGACAGTAGGACATTATCAATATACACATCGGCTAAGAAACGAAAGTACTTCCCTCGTTTTAAGTTTCGAAGCTCTACTCTGGCTCCACTTTCTAATAATGAACGAGTAAAGTCTCTCGCAACTTTGGCGTCTTTTTTTTCTGAAACACATTTGCCGCGTATTTCAGGTGCATCCACGCCTTTGACCCGAATCGGCATATTTTTTCCTACGATGTCTGGCCAGCCTTCTATATCTACTCTGAACGTGTCTGCGTCATAAACGGAAACGACACGGCTAACGATGATGTCTTGGGCGTAACTTGATACTGGTGCGATTAAAGATAGCATGAGGGTAAGAAAAAGAGCTGAATGGCGCAACATGACGATACCTAATTAATAGAAGGCATCCTGCCATTGAAGAATTCGTCATCATAGCGTGTTTTGACGTTTGTATAAATGAGAATGTCGTTTTTTTAAATTTAATATATTATATATTTCAATAGGTTGAGTGAGTCTGTATACTTATGTCGAGGTATCTCTTTGATGTTCTATGTCTATTAAATGGGCTCTTTTTAATAAACGCAGTTTGTCTGCATGATCAATTTGTTGCGGTTTCAAAAAGGATTTTGCCTAGTGTAAGTAGGCTTCGGATTCAACGAAGAACTGGAGCGTTTCATCATCAATTGTTTTTCAGCATAGTAGCTAATATTCCTAGGCTTTCAGATAATGTTTTTGCTTCTTTATAAGGTCTATTTGGATGAGATGACATTTTGATTGCTGTCGATCAAAGTTATCAGGGTATTATTTTTAGGCTGTAAAGCCTTCATTATAGAAATGCACACGTACATAAGTGTCGTTGTTTTTTATATTTTTGTTGGAAGAGTTATTAACTCATTTTATTACGTTATTCTAATAATTTATAAGGGAATAGGTGTTGTCTTAAATAATAATTTTGTTATTTATATCAATCTATTGGAAAATTACATCATGACTTCCTGTTGGAAGGTAAGTAAGCTTGATAAGTGGGTTTTTTGGCTTTTATTCTGTAATTTGTTAAAGTACCGCCTTAATCTTATTTGTATCATGTGACGATCATAATGAAGGATCGGAAGTTATTTATTAGCATGCATTCTTATGTCATTTTTACATGGTGATGCTTAAAGTAAGTAGGTAGTTACAGTGCCCAATTAGGCTTAGGAGTGACAACGATTGAAAGTATTCATCAAGCCAGTAGTGAAACGCTTGTACTCAGGGAAGGAAACGGATCTTACAGGAGCAGACCACCAACGGTTTTTAGCAGGCTTATTCAGTGCGACTGGTTCGTTACTAAGTTTTGTTTTTTGTGTTAACGCTTTAATTTCTTTAGAGATTTATATCGCGATGGCTCTTTTTATTGTGAGTCTATTTCTTTGTTTTTCTTATCTGGTTATACACTCAAAAAAATACGCTCATTTCTATGCTCTCATTCTACACATTTCTATTTCAGGCTTGTTGTCTCTAGGTGTGCTTTTAGTGTACACGGGAGGGCTAAATAACAGTGGGCCATTGTGGATTTTTATTATCCCACCTATTGCTATGGCTTTTTGTGGATTGAAGCTAGGCATTATCTATAACGCTGTGTTCTCGATTGTTATAGGGATTATGCTTTTTTATCCAGAAGATGTGTTGTTGGCGACAAGTTACTCGTATGAATTTAAGAGCCGATTAATGTATTCTTTTTTAACGGCGTTGACTCTGTCTACTTGTTATGAAGCCGCACGCTATAAATCCTATCGTCAGCTCCAACGACTCACTGAAAAATATAAATTAGAGTCGAAAGAAGATGAATTAACAGGGTTGCCAAATCGTCGGGGAATGTGGAACAAATTGAAGTATGAATACGATACGTCAATGTTACGCAGCACCAGAATGACCATTGTTTTATGTGATATAGACCATTTTAAAAGTGTCAATGATACTTACGGTCATGGCGTTGGTGATAATGTTCTAAAACACGTTAGTACCTTAGCTCAAAAATCATTGAGTAGAAAAGACATATTATCTCGGTGGGGTGGTGAAGAATTTCTATTAATGATTCCGGGGAAGAGTGAAAAAAATGCAGTAAAAACTGTTGAGAATTTATGTGCGATAGTCGAAAAAAACCCTTATATCCACATGAATGAAAAAATAAATATCACCATGAGTGCAGGGCTGTGTGAAATTTCTTCAGACATTGATGTTAAAGATGCCATTACATTATCGGATAAATGTTTGTATCAAGCAAAGAGAACAGGCAGAAATAAAGTGATTGCGAACAGTCAATTTACTGTTTGATAGTTATTTGGTTTGAATGTGCTTTGAATAAGGTCTATGGCATATAAGTTTGTGGCTACCCTCAGCTAGGAGAGATGAGAGATAGAGAGTAGCCACACCCTTTACACATAAGAGGAAGAGCATAAATATCCTACTGAGAAACGCTGTATTTGGCCATTCGAGGCAGCGAATGGGTGCAAGTCCAAATTTAACCACACGGCGTTTCTCAGATGCCAGTCAGCGAATAATTATGCTGCTTCAAGTTCTCTTTCTGCGTAAAGCTGTATAACCCACTGTTCAATCCGTTGATCAGTAAGTTCAAACTGTTGATCTTCATCGATCGCCAATCCTATAAAGTATTCTTTTGTGTTTATGCAGGCTCTAGATGCCTCAAAGTCATAGCCTTCTGTCGACCACTGTCCAATAAATGTGGCTTGGGTTGGCAACAACTTTTCATATAACCATCCCATCGCATCGACGAAATAGTCACCATAACCAAATTGATCTCCTAATCCATATAGAGCAATTGTCTTTCCTTGTAGAGACAATTCGCTAAGGGAGTCACCAAGATCTTCCCAGTCTGCTTGAATGCCCCCAAAATCCCAAGTAGGTATGCCCATAATAAGCATGGGGTATTCTTCTAATAATGAGACCTCAATGTCTTTCACATTAAACAGTTCAACGTTAACGCCTAATTCCGCATATTGCTCGGCAATCTTATGACCAACTTCTTCGGTGTTGTTGGTATCTGTTCCATAAATCAGGGCAATGGTTGTTTGACTCATGATCTTTTTGTTCCTATAACTTAATGAGATACCGTTACATGACTACGACGCTTGTTAATACTATTTTTAAAAATAGACTTTAAAAAACTCTGCTTTTTCGTCTGTTTTTACCTTGTCTTAGCGTCGCGTATGACTCAGTGCAAAAGTCTCAATGAATTTGTTTGTATTGGTTACTGTTGACGCCAAAATGTTGAGTAAATATGGTTTCAAATTGCTCTTCTGAAAAACCACTCTGCTTAATTATATTAGATTTCGATTGAGGGTCTTTTCGAAGCTTTTCAGCCGCAAAAGCAATGCGTCTTTGTTTATGGTAATCCTCGATAGACTGTCCCACTAAGTATTTAAACCCAATTGACAGAGCATCAACATTTAAACCCACAGCAAGAGCTAACTCTTCTAGACCAAAGACGTTGTTATTTGGTACTTCTAAAATGTTTTGAGCTTTAAATAATTTACTCTGGCAATCTTCACATTCTGATAAATGGTTCAGCATTTGAATCTGTTCAATTAAAGTGAAAAGACACGAATAAAGGTGCCCTGCGAGACTAATGGATAAACCTTTATGATCGAGTACAGATTTACACAAATTCTCCATAGATTTTGTGAAAGGCAATTGAATATAAGGTAATCCATTCCCTAATTTTCTTTCCATGTTTGTAAAGTGCTGAATCACTTGTTCTTCTGTTTGTCCAAGAACTAAGGATAAGTAATCGGTACTTATTAATACTTGAAGCAAGCCACGCTGTTCGTTTTTCTTCATAGAAAACTGCCCAATTTGGTCTTGGGGCTGGTAATGTATTTGTACTGATTGAATGTCTTCTACTGTTTCAATTGCATTGGAGCCAACAAAGGAAAAATACAAGCCACGTGGCACTTTTTCAGTAAAGACAATGTCTTTTTGTGTGTGTAAATGAAAGTTGGACAGCTTTAAGCCTGAAAGCAAAGGTATCTGTTTTTTGTGGCCTTGAATCCATTCAGAGAGAATGTCGATCACAGCACCTTGCTCATCATAAACGTCGTGCATATTTAAATGCATAGTAAGTCGCTCCAAATCAATATTTGATAATGATTCTCATTAAATTATATTTCTAATACAAATGCAACTCATTCTCATTGATTATTTTTAATTAAAGGTAAAAACATAGAGGTAAAAATACAAAGGAATGTAAAACAGCATGACACTCGCTACTTGAGTCTCGCGAGAGAGCGTTTAGATATTTGGTGTTGGTATGAAAGTAGGTATGCGTTCTTTGATGTTTTGAATTAGGTCATTTAACGGTGGTGGTAACATATCGGCATTCACAATGTCTCCGTTATTAAGCACAATGATATTACGAATAACATTTTGTCATTAGCGAATGTTCTCTGGCCATTGATAACCCTGTGTTTAATATTTGCATTGGGAAGCCTTGTAGTATTAAAGATCTGGCTGAGGCGTTATTCTCTGTAATGGGGTATAGTGTGGATATACACTATCATGCTAAAAGAAGAGGAGACATTCATACGTCATTAGGCAATCCGAATAAATGGTTTCAATTTTTTGGAGCCAAGTTAGACTATGGTTTAGAGATAGGGTTAATGAACATGATGGAGTATTCGCCCCATCATTCCTCACAAGTAAGCCGCAATCTTATAACTAGGTAAGGCGCTCATTTATTACGCCAAGACACAGTTTAAACATTCTACAAAAAGCGTGCATCGAGGTAGGCTCTTTTTTATAGAATGTTTAGATTGGGTTGAGGATTTTATCAAGGTGATGATCTTAATATGGCAAAATTAGCTCAAAACAAAGCGTGGCATCTTTGGTTGCTGGGTTTGATCAGTATCATATTCCTTGGTGCATCCATCCTTCTGTATTCTTTAATTAATAATCAACACAACATTTTGTCGTCTTCAACTGAGGAAAATGCATTAAGAGCGGTGCATCAAGTTGAAAAAGAGATCCTTCGCTTGCAACTCGCTTTAGTTAACAACGATGACTCTGAGGATAGCAGGAAAATCATCTTGTTTCGCTATGAGATATTATTCAGTCGAATAAATGTGATGAACCAAGGTTTGTTGTGGGATCTGTATCAACGTATTGAGGACGTTAGTCTGAAAATTATCAATCTGAGTGATGCCGTAAGATTATTAGAGGACGCTTTTTATGGTGGGGAAGTGGCTCCATTTCCCATTCAACAGATTAATAATCGTTTGAAAAAAATGCAAAAAATCAATCAGGAGATTGAACTGAGTGTATCGAATTTTGATGCAACAGTGAATCATGTCGCGAGGGAAAACCTCGTTAAGTTGTATGATTATTTTTCTTATCTATTAGGCTTTTTAGTCTTTTCTGTAGCGGCTTTAGTGGTTGAGTTAATTCTGCAAAATAAACGCTCTGATGACGAATATAATGCTACCTTGAAAATCGCATCGGAGTTAGAAGTTGCCTTAGCGAAAGCGGAGTCTGCTACGCGTGCTAAATCAGATTTTCTTGCTACTATGAGCCATGAAATCCGCACGCCAATGAATGGTATTATTGGCTTGGGTCACCTCTTGCAAAACACTCAGTTGAGTGATGTACAATTCGATTATTTGAAAAAAATGCAGAGATCAGCCGATAATTTATTAATGATTATCAATGATATTTTAGACTTCTCTAAAGTGGAATCTGGTAAATTAGAACTAGATGAAATTGATTACAATCTGGATGGTGTTTTAGAACAAATTTATGTGCTTAATGCTATTAAGGCTGAAAATAAATCCATTCGTTTTGTTGTTCAAAGAGATTTCTCATTACCGA
Source organism: Marinomonas phycocola (assembly GCF_047525455.1). NCBI lineage: Bacteria > Pseudomonadati > Pseudomonadota > Gammaproteobacteria > Oceanospirillales > Oceanospirillaceae > Marinomonas > Marinomonas phycocola. The sequence continues at coordinate 26,733 of NZ_JBLIXL010000022.1, read as the reverse complement.
ACTCACTGCATGGTGATTCATTAAGAATTAATCAGATTTTAATGAATTTGGTGAGTAATGCGGTGAAGTTTACTCAGGAAGGGGTCGTCTCTCTTACTGTCAGAGCGGGCATCCGATCTGGTCAGGATGTGTTGGAATTTGTGGTTAAGGACACGGGGATTGGCATCCATCGTGATAACGTAGAATCCTTGTTTGATGCCTTTATCCAAGAAGATTCCAGCACCATGAGAAAGTTTGGAGGAACTGGATTAGGGTTGGCTATTGCGAGGCGTTTTGCTCACCTGCTAGGAGGCGATATCTGTGTGAGCAGTGAAGTGGGCCAGGGCAGTGAATTTATTTTATTTGTGCCTTTAATACCTGCAAAAGAATCGCTCCTCTCAAAAGATGCTTTTTCTCCTCAACAAGAAAAGAAGACCATGAACATTGGCCTTCTTGGTATGCGACCGGGGTTGATCACCTGTTTAGCGGACCATGGTTTCCAATATTCTTTTTTGACTAAAGACTCTCCTGAATTAAGAATGTCACCTCTTTCGATTGATAAATTAATCATTACACCAAATGAAAAAGACGGTGTAGCTTGGATAGAGGATTGGATCGAACAAACACCACTTCTTAAAGAGACACCCTGTTTAGTGCTGGCCGACATGCCAGTTAATTTGAGCTTGAAGGACAACAAAGTGCATTTTTTAGGGGGCTTTATCACTCCCATGAGCATTATAGAGCATTTATCTAATCGTTTAATTGGTAATAAATGGCTACAAAAAAATTCGAATTCACCGTTTGATTCCCTTGGGCGGTTTGCCGGGAAAACAGTACTTGTGGTTGAAGATCACCCAATTAACGCGCAAATTATTAATCAGTTATTGGCCTCTCAATCGATTACGGTAATAAATGCAGAACATGGTGAACAAGCGATTAATTGCCTTAAGCTACAAGATGTGGATGCGGTTCTTATGGACGTTCAAATGCCTATATTAGACGGCTACAGTGCAACGCGCCAGATACGAAAAAACCCAGATTGGCAAGAGCTGCCTATTATTGCTATGACGGCGAATGCCATGCGAGGAGACAGAGATAAGTGTCTTGATGCAGGTATGAACGATTATTTATCAAAACCCATTTCCCCTGAAAAATTGTATTCAATGCTGGCTGATTGGCTTAATATTTCCTTTGACGGTGTTGAATTAAGCAATGAAACTTCAAATGACTCTGAAGATGCATTGTTAGGGGATTGGCCAGCCGCGTTGCCGGGTATTGAGATTGAAATAGCGCTTAGGCAAACGTCTTTTAGTCGAGATATTTTTTCTCAATTGTTAACAGGTTTCAAGTCGGATTTAAACGATGTATTGCAAAAGTTAAGTGCCATTTTTGATGTTGAAGTAGCGCATTTAAACGACTCTGAAGCCGACGAATGGGACATTGATCAAACACTTACAGAGGACACGCTTTCTCAAATACGTTTTCTAGGCCATCGGTTGAAAGGCAGCGCAAGCTCGGTTGGTGCTCAGGATGTGTCTAAAGCGGCGCAACTGCTAGAAAGCCTTGATGAAAACAGTACCGTAGGCCAAATAAATGGCAATATTGTACTTCTAAAAGAGCGTTGCGACACGTTATGCAACTCTATTGAGGAATTATTGAGTAAGTCGTGAAAGTACGGCTTATCAACGCGCTCTCGTTTATTTTGAACGGCTTTTCGAATACGTCGTTAAATCAAATAATAGTCAGTGCTACCCACATTACGCTGAAGGCGTATTAAAATTAAAAGAAATTTCCTATATTCACGCAGAAGGCTACGCCGCCGTACAGCGAGGTAAAGACGTTGATCAACCTCGTAGTTTGGTGAGATTCGTGACAGAGGAGTCGGGGAGAGGCGTTTCTTTTGACTGTGTGCTGCGAATGTGATCGAGTAATAGCGTGTCATACTAAGCCATAAAATGGCATACTAAACCGTTGATGTTAATCTTAAACAATGGATTAACATCAACGGTTTTTTTCTGTTTTAAAGAAGAAATAATCTAGTTAAAGAAGAAACAATCCAACGTAAAGGAATAAAAGAGGCCACACAGAAGAGAGCGATAAAACCAAGGTCAACGAGAGCCGCGTATTGTTACATCACTTTGGTATTGAGTAACCAAGTAAATCAAATTTGAGGAATGAATGGGCAAATGCTAACAGGCAAGATTAAGAATCAAGTAGATGAAATCTGGGAAGTATTCTGGACCGGTGGTGTTACCACCCCTATCTCAGTGATTGAGCAATTTACGTATCTATTATTCATTCGCCGTTTGGATGGGATTCATACCTCAAATATTCGATTTAGCGAACTTACCTAACACGATTCAAATTGACGCTACTTGGGTAATGAACAGTGCCAAATAGTAAAGTTTAGGCATTAACATTCTTATAAAAATCTAATAGAGTCAATTTTTTAAGTGTTTTTTCACACGGCTTTGTGCTGTGACTAGTATGTCTTTTGTTTTAGCTTTTTTCTTAATACGAGAAAAGCCTTCAACTGTAGTACTTATGTTAATGTCATCTTAAGTTAACTTAATTAATGTAGTACTGTAATACGGAATTTCTGAACTCAGACAGAAATCCATGACTCAATTATCAACACAACTATTGCGGAAGAGCGAGATATGAAAATATTTGGATTTAAAGGTTCTCTATTAGCGGCGGCACTTATTGTTTTATCTGGAACCGTTCTGATTAATAGTTTCATCTCTTACTTAAATCAGAAGTCTCTGCTTGAAGAGCAGATAACTCATAGAACTCAGGATTACGCTTCGGATCAAGCGAAGTTGATAGAGAGCTTTTTGCAAGAAAAGGCGGACGGTATTCATCGACTTGCAGAAAGGTATAACGATGGGCTTTTTTCTCAGAAGCCTAAAGATGTCATAGAAATGACAAAATCCTTTGCTGATGCCATGAACGTTTACGGAACGGTAATCGCGTATAAAAATGGCGATGCTTATTGGACGTATTCTACGGCTTGGTATCCTGACCATAAATATAAAGACGATATAAATACGGTTGGATGGTACAAACAATCTCAGGAACGTTCTGGAACAACAGTAACCAAACCTTATATTGGTTCAGATGGAAAAACGCTTTGGGTCAGTATTGTTGAAAAAACCAAGTTTGGCGCGATTGCGGGTTATCCCAGTATGGCGTTGATGAGTGAGATTATTTCAGAAACATCACTTGAAGGCGCTAAAGCACTGGTATTTATTGATGACTCTACAGTATTAGCGTCTTCAACAGAAGATTTTTCACCCAACTCTAAACTCAGCGATCAGGCTTGGTATAATGATGTTAAAAATAAGGTATTCGAGCAAGACATCTACTCTCAACAATTAGAACTAAACGGCAAAAGTAACCTGCTGATTTCAAAGAAAATCAATTTTGGAGATACGACTTGGTACTATCTAATGTTTGTTGATGAGTCTGTTGTCTTCTCTCCTCTTGAGAGTGTTGTGTGGGCGTCAATATTTACTGGCAGTGTGAGCATTTTTTTAGGTTGTTTCATTATCTTTTTAGTCATTCAAATATTGTATAAACCGATTCTTTCTCTGAAAGAAACCATTGTGGGATTGTCTCAAGGTAATGGAGATCTTACTCATCGTCTTGCTGTTAACTCTAAAGATGATTTAGGGCAGATAGCGTCCTCGGTGAATGTATTTATTGAGAACCTTCAAAATATGATGCTAAAAATTAAAGATTCAACGAATCAGCTTGAATCTAATATAGGTTCTTTAAATCAGCAATTAACAGAAAATGCTAACACACTACAAAACCATCGTAGTGAAACAGAGCAAATTGTTACTGCTGTTACGGAGATGAGTGCAACGGCTGAATCCGTCGCAAGTGATGCCTCTAACAGCGCAGACATTACTCAAAAAGCCGTAAGAGTAGGTGAACAATCTCAAACGAAAGCAAAAGAAACTCAAGGTACAGTGTCTAGCTTAGTTGAAGAAGTTCATTCAGCGTCAAATCATGTTAAAGAAATGAATGATCAATCCAAAAACATTACATCGATCTTAACTGTTATTGAAGAAATTGCAGAACAAACCAACCTACTGGCATTAAATGCAGCAATTGAAGCGGCAAGAGCAGGGGAAGCGGGACGAGGTTTCTCCGTCGTTGCAGATGAGGTTCGTTCGCTTGCTACACGTTCTAAAGGATGCACAGAAGAAATAGACAAGGCACTTAAACAGCTTGTTCAAGGCAGTGATTCTGTTGTTGAAGCGATGGATAAAACCAAAAATAAGTGCGAAGAAACAGCGAGGGAGGCTGGAGTGACAATAGAAAGTTTAGGTGTTATGTCGGATCATATAAATGATACGAATCAACTTACCGCTCAAATAGCCACAGCCGCTCAAGAGCAAAGTGCGGTAACCCATGAGGTTAGTCGGAATATGAATGCAATTAACATGATCGTAACGGAATTGGATGAATCTGGTCAGAAAACGGTTGAAGAAGTCAGTAAGATTGAAGATATAAACTCTAATTTGGTTCATATTGTCAGAAAATTTAAACTTAGCTAAGGCCGGCTATGAAAGGTAATGGACTAAATAATAGTCCATTACCTCCTGCACATACATTTCTCAAAAAGCGTGGAGGAGTGTTTATACTCATCCGCGCGACCTTTATTTAATGGTCAAAGTCGTATTCGATAGTGTTTTACTTTTCTTATTCCAGCTGACTTTTAGTTCTATTTTATGTCGTGCAGCACCTTCACTGGCGGTGATTTTACAATCGAGTAGACCGTTCGGTTGTAAAATAAGCTCTCCTTCTTCATCGGAAAAAGTGACTTCACCTTTCCCTATTCCTTCGGCAATGGAAATAAGAAGATTCTGAATAGATTGAGGATCTTGCAATGATATGTGCTGAAATTCATTTTTAAATCGCATGATTCATTCTCGTTTTTATGGTTTTATTATGTTGTTTTTGTGCCTTTTTATCGGCTTTATCTTTTGCTATTCGCTCGTCGTTAACGGTTTTTAAATAACGTTTTGGTTGGAAGACTTTCGCTGAATCAAAATCAGTACTTAACCCAATAATTCGACCTTTAGGTTGAATCATGGTAACGCCATAGCCAATGCCTTCTAGCCCTTCTTTGATTCGGGAGTTGCGATCTAAGGTGATGTCACATTCAATGTGCAATAGACCTTGCTTAACATTTAATTGCTGCCCGTGATGGTAATTAACATGGCCACGAACAACGGCATGAATGCCGCTAGCACGAAGGGTATTTACGCCTGCTTGGGTTAGTGGTTTATCTGATTTACGATATTTTGTTCTAAAGGTATTGGCGATAGAGCTGTAATAAAAATCAAATAGGTTAGAGTGTAATTGTTTTCTAAAGCATTTATTTAAGTGAGACACGCCTTTTTTGGCAATGAGTTCACTGATTGTGTCATCAACACCCGCATGAACAAATAGGAAGGATCCTTTTTGATAGGCAAGCTGCATATTGTTAAAAAACCAATAGAACTCGCCTTTTTTTGATAAAAACAGTTCTTGGCATTTTTGAGCTGTGGCATAAACTTGAGGCAAACTTAAGCCTGATTTTAAACAGTTCTTTTCAAAAGAGTGTGTTTTGGTTCTCATTTTTTTTAGTTCGCGGTCAATACCTTCTTCCGGTACAAGGCCTTGCGCTAGCTTTGGAAACTCAGAGAACCAACTTTCGGATGGAAACAGTTTTTCTTTGCACTCAGATTCACTTGGCACATCTTTTTGCCAATCCGTATCGGCTAAATAGAGGTCAAACACTTCCTTTAATAATGGAACAACTTTATTTCCCATGCGGACAAACATATGCTCATTGCCAGTGTCTCTAATACCGACAATGGACAATAAACCAATAAGTAAGCGTAAGTCATGGTTGCCAGCGAGAAGCTTTAAGTCTGCACCGAGATCAATCACCTCTTTAAGCTTACGTAACAGCGCTAAGTTGCTTGGGCCTTTATCAAGACAATCGCCACCGACGATAAACGTGCTTTTCTTGCCTTGTTTAGTCAGTTTAAGTTGGCCTGATTTATCTCTGATGATGCCTCCAGTTGTAATAAGCGATGCTTCAAAAGCATCTGCATCTGCATGAGGGTCAGAAATAAAGAACAAGGTTTTAGAAGGCCAGTGCCATTTTGGTTGTTTTTTCTTAATTGTAATGGCATCAACAAGATCATGTTGCTTATTGACGATAGCATCAGCAGACCCTGTTTCAATTGGCCAAGGGGACTGCTTTAATTGCTTCTTTTTTACTTTACATCGGAGTTCTTTTGCTGAAGAAAATAGGGTCGATACGGCTTCTGGCGTGGAAATCTTGGATATGCTCATTTTGCGAAGCTGTTTTCTGGATTGTTTTTTTTCCGCTGTATTTTTCTTAAGTGCTTTTTTTACAGCACTTTCTTTCACTTTATCCAAAGCGCCAGAGGTGGGTACAAGTGTTAATAAAGGTGAAGAAAGAGTCATAAAAAGTACCTATAAAATGAATATTCTGCTTAAGAAACCGTATCAATGTGTTTTAGTTGTTGCTGTATGATCAATCATTAAATGAGAGGGCATTTTTGCGAATTTTCCATTCCCCTGCGACATGACGCCATGTGCCATCATGTTGTTTTTGAATCATAACGGGTTGTGCATGATGCATACTGAATTTTTTAATGTCGCTGAGCGTGATGATGTTTAGATGAAATGCAGCATGCCTAAACGACGCGCCATGACCAAAAAACAAACTAATGCTCTGTTTCTTCGTCATGTTATTGTCCGTAGTGTGTTGAGTTAGATAATTGCTAACTCTTTCGCCTGCCATCATTAATGATTCAGCACCTTGTAAAGGCAAACAATAATAACTGTCTGACTTCCATCCTTCTTTTGGTGAGTCAAAGCGTGGGTCTGCGTCTAACACCGATTCTATTTCAGTGATGGTTAAGTTTGCCATACACCCAACACTGCGCTCAGAGAGATCATTATGAGTGACATGCCTTGGGTCTTCTAGGAAAAACCCCGCCAATTCTTGACGATAAATATCGGCTGTTTGCCATGCCCTTAATTGATTAGATGAATGAATAATCGGGTTTAATTGCCAATCGTTTTCTATCAGTTGTTTCGCAAAGGAGTTCGCTGCTAACACAACTTCTTGCTTCCCTTCCTCCGTCAAGGCAAAAGGTTGTAAAGCGCTTGGAACTTCTTTTCGTTGTTGATAAGCGCCGTGCCTAATCATTGCGATGATGGGGTAGTGCGATTGGCTTTCCGTTGTCATTGTGTCCTCAATGAGTCATGTTGCAAGCTACGTTTTCTTTAATCGTGTGAGTAGCGGGTTTAATCTTGTGGCTGAGTCAAAGATAAGTAGATTTCTGCTATGTGCTCAAAATCTACGCCGCCATGAACTTCGTACACATCAACATTATTTAATACGCTTAAATAACGATCCAATGCTGGAATTTCAGGCCCCATTAAAAAGCCACCCTCTTCATCTTGGAAAAAAGGTCCAGGGCTTTTCATAATCGCGCGGATTAGTTCAGTGTGATCCGTCGGATTAATTTTTTTTAATTGTGGTTTAGCCGTACTGCTTCTATCCCAATTGAGTAACAGTACCACATCCAATTTAGTCTCAAGGTGAACCTTTTGATCCCCGTAAACATCATCGATCATCACATCGTACTTTTGCTCTAAATCCCAAAGCTCGGCTTTAGGTAGCTGATTGAGATGTTGCTGCTCTTTAGGGTCAATGATGCTTAAAAGCTTAGGGTTATTTAAAATGGTGCCGGGGTTAATGCGAGGCAGCTTAGGTACACCACGAGCGGTTACCTTGCCAGCATCCGATTTTAAAAATAGACGGTCATTGGAGATAAACTTAGCGTCAGCATGATCCATTAACTTCAACATTAACGTGGACTTACCACCACCTGAAAAAGCGGCAACGGCAGTGCCTTTTCCATTAATGCTGACGGCAGCGGCATGACAAATGACATACGCTTGCTGCTGCAAGTAATTCATATACTGATTATTAATGAAATTAACAATCTGGTTGATGTTTTTTAAGCATGGACCAAGCGCTATTTTGCTGGAGTTACTTTGAAAAAACGTCATGCCAGTACGGACTTTATGTAATAGTCGACCTTGATGCATATCGACATAGCTGTCTTTACGTCCTGATTTTCCAGCTTCTCTTGCCCAGTCTGCCCATGGGTAGACTGGTGCGGGTTCTGAGCGTTCAATTAGATAAATTTCAAGACCTTTGTTTGCTGCTTCAGAGCTTGATTCTGTATCTTGTGGGTAGCTGCGAAAATAGTCTTTTAGTTCAGCCACAAGCGCCGTCGTATTACTGTACACAGTCACATGGCAATCACTGAGTGCCAGCTCGAAGCGGTGTGTGCAAACATCCGTATTGATATTCAGTTCTTTTGATATAGCCGATAATTGAGCGTTCATTTTTTATCCAATTGGGTTAATACGTAATGGCAATATGCTTCAGCAGCGTCAATGTTTGAACCTTCAAGCGCACCTTTAAAACCACCAAAAGCGGATACTTCAAAGACGATAGGGCCTGTGTCAGTGAGGGCAATGTCTACGGTTGTAAAGTCTAAATTAAACGGGGCTTGTGCTTTACTGCCCAGTTCAATAAGTTCTTCTGAAGGGTGATAATTTTCGTAGCGGCCGCCATCATGAATGGTGGTATTCCACGTGTCGCTTTGAGAAACGCGGGCATAAGTGCATAAATAGCGGCCACCAATAAATACCATTCCCAAATCCCTACCGGACAGGTCGAGTTTTTGTTGTAAATACATCATGGGGTTATTGATTTTAAACGCCTCAAGAGCATGGATAAGTTCTGCATCAGATTGGTTTGATTTCAATATTGTCATGCCTCGTGCTTTGGTAGAAAACAACGGCTTTAGGACGGCACTGCCATATTGTTTAATGGCTTTGACGGCTTGATCAATATTTTCAGTGACAAAGGTAGAAGGCATAGGAATGTCTGCATTACGGAGTGTCACGGTGCAGCTTAAGCGATCTACTAAGCGAAGAATGCTCTCCGCTGAGCTAAAAACACGAACACCAGAGGCTTCGGCGACACGTAACAGCTCGACACGGTCTAACATACTGGGGTTGTAATCCTGACTGGCTTTTTTTACGATTAATCCATCAAGTTCGCATAGGTTTATACCATTAGCGAGTAGTCTTTTGTTCTCTAAATCTAAGGCAATGTCTGCCATATCGATGACCAAGCGATAACCTGTTTTTGATTCTATCTTATCTGCTAGAACTTCTGTTGACCATTTTCCAGGTATACCGATAACGCCAATACGTAGGTTATTCAATGAATAAATCCTCCAAAGGGATGGTGAATGTGTGTTCTTGGCCTAATTCTATTTCTAGCACTCGGTCTAATAAATAATTGGCCCTCAGGTACATGCGTTTTGATAAATCAGGATCCAGAATAAAGCGCGTTGAGGACGTAAAAGAGCGAATTAATCCTAGAGCAATTCTCAATTCAAACGTGTTATCTTCTTGGATGTGTGTTGATTGACGTATGGATTGAAAAAAGTAAATAGCCACTTTCATCATGTTGCTTCGGCGCTGTTTATCAAGGATAGTCAATCGATAAATAGACACCATGAAAACCGAGATGTCTTGGGCGTAATCACTGTATTTAGAGCGGTGTAAGTCAATGAAATTAATGCGCTTTTCTTCAGGGTTATAAATAATGTTGTCGAGATTGAAATCACCATGAGTATAAACAGAATAGGGTGACTGCCAATTTTTTTCCTTGGCTTGCGCCAGTTTTAATCGCTCGTCAAAAGAGCGCTGTGATATACCGCAAATGTTAGAGTGTTGAGTGTCAAATTTAGGATGAACGGCATAAATACTGGGTAATCGTTTACGTAATTGGTGAATAAATTGAGCGGATGCCGTGTTGTCGGTTTTAGTTTCATCCCAAATATTTTCTAACGTCGTAATAAGGTGATCAATAGCCTCATTTAAAATCGTTTGATTGCCATTAACGATGAGAGATTCAAAGGTAAATCCCGGTAGGTGCTCGATTAAAAGAGAAGCGGATTTTTTACGACTGTGATACGCCAGTATTTTAGGAGCAAGTCCCGGATAAATATCATGCCAGCTTTCCACACCTTCTCTTTCTTCTTGTAGCTTCTTTTTTTCACCTTCTTTGAAAATAGCGAGATAAGGGCTGTTCTTTTCTCTGCTGTCGTTTTGTCTTCTTATTCCAGATATGGCACTGCCTGAACGGGTCTCAGCCACGGTTTCAATGTGAATTTCTGTTGAATCAAATTCAAATTCATCCGCGACACTCGATAATGAGTGATAGCGGTGCTGGTTCATTTTTTGACCTATGCTAATTGAAAGAACGGTATCTGAAATGTTTTTCATCACATCGAGCATTTGTCGAATAAAAGATGTCGAAAACAAGGCTTGTGTAACGGCATAGTTCAATATAATAGAGGTTTGATTCTGAAGTGAGCGATCAAAAGAGGCTTGAAAACGGCGTTGTAGTGATACGCATTTTTTACCTAATTTGATGGCTTTTTGTGAATTAGATTCATTTAAAATGAACTCAACTGATTCAATCTCTGTACGTATTTGTTTTATAATGGATGAGTGCTCTTGCATCGGAATGATTTTTTGAAGCAAGCGATAATCATTTTGATTGAGTTGCGTTGGCTGGCTCAACTCCTTGACGGATTGTCTAGCAAGTTGAATTAATGAGTGTGTCTCTTGAGCAAATAACTCCACGGCTTTAAGTCTAAAACGTGTTCTTTCTTCTTTTTCTTCACGAAGCTCATTGCCTACCGCATTTTGCACACGATAGCATAAATTTGCGGAATACCCTGATCGACCAAATAACTGAGCGGCGAGTATTTTGCTTGGGTGTAAGAAAAAATGCTCGACTTGTAAGAGTTGTTGACTGATTTCAATCAGAAAAAAATGAATAGTTTCACTCGTAACTTTATTTAATTTTGCCATTGGCAGGTAAATAACCTATTTCAAGTGTGATGACATGCCTTAATTGATGTATTAGTAAATCAGCATGTTTAGAGAGAGGTAAGTATAGCGAATTAATTTGAATCTATTGTTACAGAAGAGTGACACTTTTGTGAAGGTTGCTGATCTTGAGAAACAGGTAACAGATACGACTCTATTACCTGTTTATTATAATGATATTGAGTCTTAAATACGGTTCAGAAGTTCGGTCTTTTTAGCGTTGTATTCATTGTCAGAAATTGCACCTGCATCACGTAACTTAGAGAGCTTCTCAATTAATTGAATACTTTCATCAATCGAATACGTTACGCTATTATTTTGGTTATTAAATGATGCTTGAGAAGCCTGTTGTGGCTCTTGCTGAGGCGTTTGTTGGAAGTTTGGTGGATAGATATTCTGCACTGGCTCAGCGAAATTTTGTTGTACCGCTGGTGGTGTTCCAACGCCTGAAATGATAGGTAGGCTATTGATGGAAAGTGTGCCATATTGGCTACTAAACGTCAGTGAGTTATCGCTGCCTTGTTGTTGACTAACACCACTGATGTTGTTGTCCAGTGTGTTGTAAACCGTTACGTTACCGTTAAGTTCTACTGCTAGGCGATTTGGAAAAACAGCGTAACGAATGTTATTCTGTGAACCGCTGCTAAATGGCTGGCCTAAATCCCCCGGCCACCACTGATTGCTAGATCTTGTTCCTACAGGTGTAGGAGCAAAAACTTGCATGTTTGCTAATCCATTGGCTAAATCATTACATAGGTTGTCGACAGTCATTTTAAGACCATAATTGAACATGTCTCCAACCATGGTCATGCCACCACGCATCCATTGACCAGAACCACCCAGTTCAGGGCAGCTAAATTGCGCCATAGAGCCGCCGCCATTGTTTACGGAAATAAGCATGTGCATGAGTGCATCGTAGCTCAAGTTATATTGGCTACATAGGTTGTTAATGAGTTGCTGGCCTTCGGGTGTTAGTTTTTGCATTGATTTGCTCTCAAAATGGTACGGAGAGCTGTTTTCTTTATTACCTGGCTCTTTGAGAATTAAGGTAACGTAGAATAGGCAACAGCATTTGCTGGCCGACAGGTTCCGTGAAGCGAGCAGTCTAACACATTCATGTCGGACAAAATGATGAAAATTGGTCTTTTTTTAAGCAATAATTTATTTGACTATTAGTCATCAAAAAAAACGCCTTTGCAGGTTGCAAAGGCGTTTTTAGAGTGGTTCTTCTTATTAACAAAAATGTGATGTTACTAAGGCAGAGGAAGTGCTTTTAAGTTTTTCGATGAATGGTTTAGGCAGGTTAACATCAGCTGTTGGCTGTGTTCTGTATCCCCTAGTGCATTTAATAAACGACCGAGTTCTCCCAGCGCTTCGCTGCTGGGGTCTAAATCAATGGCAGACTGATAATACTCTTTAGATTTCCCCCAAAGCTTCTGTTGTTGACTTAACCGTCCACATGCCAGCAGTAGATTGGTGCTTTGAGCGTATTTTTTAAGCCATGTTTCTGCCGTTTGCAACGCGCTTTTGGCATTTATATTATCCAAATGACCGTATTCAAAAATTAAGGTTTCAGACCATTCATGATTCAAACTATGACGAATAAACTCTTCGGCTTTTTTATTGTTTTCAAAGCGTATTAAAGAGCGGGCATACAGTACTCTCATGTTTTCATCTTTATCAAGTTCACTAAGCTGATGCCATAGAGATTCCATCTCTCTAATGAGCTCAGCAGAGCTGACGCCTAGCTTACTACGATGTTGCATGTTTTCTAGTAATGCTAAGAATGCCTTTTTTTCAAGCTCAAGCATGTTGGCGTTATCTAAAATGCCTTCTTTTTTCAGTTTTGGCGTTAACGCTAAAAGCGCGTCCCAGTCTTTCAGGTGGGTGTACGCTTGTACTAACATTTTCAACACTTGTCTGTGCTTAGGTTTGACTTTGTTCAACCTTAATAGTGTGGCTAATGCACTTTCATAATGCTTCTGACGCATTTGAATTTGACTTTGAGCAAAACTGATGGCGAAATCGGCTTCGGGTGTTAATTGATGAGCGGTTTGTAACAAGGTTTTTGATCTGGAATGTTCTTCTTGCTCACTTGCCGCATAGGCTGCACCAATGTAGTTAATGAGAGGATAAGGTACTTTATCGGCGCTTTTAGTTAGTAATTTTTCTGCTTTTAACCAGTTACCTCCTACTAATTCAAGCAACCCTCTAATGGTGTTACGCGATGCACGTTTCTGACTGATGTTTCCAGTTAACTTCGCGAGGGAAGAGCCTGGTCTTAGTGTCGCAAATATGATGCGCTTAGACCAATCGAGTACAATTAAAAGAGCAATGATGAAAAGAAGGAAAACCCAAAAACTGGTTTCAATGGTTACACCCGCAAAGGCAATCAGGATATAGCCTGAATCTTGACGCATTAATAATCCTAAGGTTCCCCCCAAGATTAAAAACAAAATCATTATTAGGAAAAACTTTCTCATGCGCTCACCTCGTTCAAATTAGTATTTGATTGTGTGTCGCTCTCTGGTTTTTGTTCTGATTCAGTGTTTGTTTCAGGTTTAGATGATGTGCTTGTTTCAGGTTTAGATGATGTGCTTGTTTCAGGTTTAGATGATGTGCTTGTTTCAGGTTGAGGGCTTGCATCTACAGCGTCAACGTTAGGTTTAATTGAATCGACTGCTTGTATGCTGTCTTCAGTTTTTATTGCATGTTTTTCTTGAGGTGCTTTTTCAGCTTTTTGAGAGGCTGGTTCTGGTGTGATTTTTGTGTTTGCTTTTGCAGGTTGTACATAATCAGTCTTTTCCTGAATTTCTGTTTCTGCTATCGGATTGTCTTTTTGGCTGTTGCTCAGTGAAAGAGATTGCCATTCTGTCATTAGCTTTTTAATCGCAGTAAGAGAGCCTCTAGGCAAGGGCAGTTCTGGTTCAGGGTTTATTTGTTGCAAAGCCGTAATACTGGTCATAAATGCCACAACAGGTTTCGCTTTTATTTCAAAGTGAGTGCTAACCGCTTCAACAACGTGTTGTAATGACGTTTGGTAAATCGTATTTTGCTTTTTCAATAACGCTAATTGTGCCACGCTAATTTGTACTTGTATTGAACTGACCAATTCTTGGTAGTCCGCAGCAGGTAGCAGTGCTTTGATGGGCTTGTGATCGTAGTTAATAACCACTAACGACTTAACAGAGGCAAACAGTTCTGACAGGGTAGACTGGATGGTTCTTTCACTATTGTCTAAAACGTTATCTTCCGTTTCATTGTTCTGCTTCCATTGCTTGGATGGTTCTCTTTGGGGCAGTTTTTCAATTTGCGTTGCAAGAGCATCCAACTGTAAATAAAGCCCTTCAGTATCAAAAGAAGAGGTGGCTTTAAGAGACTGAATGTCTTTGGCAATGGCTTTGCGAGTGTCGAAAAGAATAGGGTCTGCCATTTCGCTTAGTATTTGGTCCGCAGAAGTTAGTAAGTTCTCCGCGCCAACAATGTCGTTTTCCATTAACAGGCGTTGGTTGGCTAATCGAATAAGGTATTCAGTTTCGGCAAGTTTCCAGTCTTCTTTGGTCGTATTGCCAATACGGTTAAGCTGTTGGCCTAATGATAAAAGTTTATTGTTTTGTTGAGTGACTTGTATTTGCGAGCCATCAAAATCCTCTTTTAATTGTTTGATGCGAGCGTCATGTTCACTCTGCTTCTTTTGCAGCGCAGGCAAAGATTGAGATACGCTACTTTGCTTGGTTACTTTTTGACTCAAGTTGTTTTGAGAGTCACTCACCTGTGAGAGTTTTTGCGAAAGAGGTTGAATGCTTTGAATAGTGAGTTGTTGTTGGTAAAGGGTCCATCCACTAAGGCCGATTGCCACGACACCTACTGCAATGGCAACAAGAGACAGCGTGTTTTTATTCTTTGTCTGAGTTGTGTCCGCTATTTGATCAGCACTTTCTTTCGATTGATCCGTCTCAGAAATGGCGGTATTTGTTGTATTTTCTGTCATTTAAATATCCTGTAAACAATCGATGGCTTGCAAAATACTGTTGTCATCTGCTCCAGCTGCCTGAAATACAGATGTCCAACCATAGTGAATGGCTAACTCTGCCACTCGCTCACTTGGTGTTATTATTGTCTTATCACACCACACTTTTGCGTGTTTTGCTAAAGAAGCTTGTAAATTTTCTAAGCCTTCTCCGCTAGTAATAAGAATTAAGTCAGCGGTATCCGCTTGAGATAATTGTTTTTCTGAGTAATTTAGAGGTATTCGTTCATATAAACTTAAGTCGTTTACCTTTGCGCCTCTTTGGCTGAGTGAGTCGCTGAGTGTCGTCCTGCCGCCTTCCCCTTTGATAATAAGCACTTTCTTTTCTTGTAACTCAGAAAGTAAAGGCCACTGTAATAAGTCTTCTGACGTTTGCCCTGCGTTAGTTGTTGCAGGGATGCCTTCTTCTAGAAGGCGTTTTGTTGTCCCTTGGCCAATTCCAATCCACTGAATGGCTTCAGGTAACATTGGCCAGCATCTATCTAACCATTCAGAGGCTTCACGCACAGCATTCTTACTGACAAAAATGACAAAATCATATAGGTCGATGTCAAAGATTTTTGACTGTATGCTGGCGCGTTTTTGCGGGTCAGTTATTGGACGAATAGCCATCATAGGCAATGATATAGGATGTGCCCCTAGAGATTCAAAAAATGCGCAACTGTTTGTATTCTCTGGTTCTGGTCGTGTAACGACAATGGTTTTACCTGATACTTGCATGCAATCTAACCTATTATCTCGGCAAGCAGTTTATCTGCTCCCTTGCTTAATAGCTCTTCAGCCAGTTTGGTGCCCATGTCATCTGCACCTTCTTTTGCTCCGTAAGATTCAGCGGTAATGATTGATTGCCCATCTAATGAACCAACTAAACCGCGCAAATGAAGTGTGTCTCCATTTAATGTAGCGAAACACGCTATGGGGGCTTGGCAACCACCGTTTAATCGCTTATTTACCGCTCTTTCTGCGGTGACGCAATAATGTGTTTCAAGATGGTTTAATGGCTTAAGAAGTGCTTTAACTCGTGTATCATCAATACGGCATTCAATTCCCATTGCACCTTGACCGCCTGCTGGTAGGCTAATACCCTCTGATATGCAATGTCGAATGCGATCTTGCATTTCTAGTCGAATCAAGCCTGCGGACGCTAGAATGATGGCATCGTACTCGTTATTGTCTAATTTTTTTAAACGTGTATTTACATTGCCTCTGAGATCTTTGATTTGTAAATCAGGGCGCATTCTTTTTAGTTGGCAAGAGCGTCTAAGGCTGGATGTACCAACAATTGAGCCTGCTGGCAGTTCGTCTAAATTGGCGTATGTGTTTGAGACAAAAGCATCCGTTGGGTTTTCTCTTTGACAAATGACAGCTAAGCCTAATCCTTCAGGGAAATCCATTGGTACGTCTTTCATGGAGTGGACGGCAATGTCGGCACGGTTTTCGAATAGAGCGTGCTCTAATTCTTTAACAAACAACCCTTTGCCACCAATTTTCGATAAGGGTGAGTCTAGAATTTGATCTCCTTTAGTTGTCATTCCTAGCAACTTAACGTCCAAGTCAGGATAGAGTGTTTCTAACTGCGCTTTCACATTATTGGCCTGCCAAAGAGCAAGTTGGCTTTCACGAGTCGCAATAATAATCTTTTCTTTCACAAAGGCTCCTAAATAAAGGGGGCAATCTTCATTTGAAATGCGATTTCAATTTGATAAAGATGCAATGGCGTAATTGTTTCTATGATACCCACAAAGGTTCCATGCGTCATCCTCAAACCCTTTATAAAGCGCGTTGGTTAATGTACTCTTTGAGCCTTTGTTGACCTGAATGGGAAAGAATTGAATGACCGATACAACTAAAGCGACAAATCAGCAGTGGGGTGGCCGTTTTTCAGAGCCTGTGGATGCATTTGTTGCACGTTTTACGGCTTCTGTTGAATTTGATCAACGTATGGCGAGCCAAGATATTAGAGGTTCTATTGCGCATGCCACTATGTTGACGCATGTGGGTGTATTAACGGAACCTGAGCGTGATCAGATTATTCAAGGGTTGCAAGAAATTGAAGCGGAAATTGCCCGTGGTGAATTTCAATGGTCAATCGAGCTTGAAGATGTGCATATGAATATCGAAGCACGCTTAACGCAAAAAATTGGCATTACAGGTAAAAAGTTGCACACAGGTCGTTCACGTAATGACCAAGTAGCGACGGACATCCGTTTGTATATGCGTGATGAAGTAGATTTCTTATTAGAAGAAATTACGCGTATGCAGCAAGGTATTTTAAGCCTAGCAGAAAAAGAAGCGCACACTATTATGCCTGGCTTTACACATTTACAAACGGCACAGCCTGTTACATTTGGCCATCATTTAATGGCTTGGTATGAAATGGCTCAGCGTGATTATGAGCGTTTGTTAGATTGTCGTAAACGCATCAATATTCTGCCATTAGGTGCGGCGGCTCTGGCTGGTACAACGTACCCTATTGACCGTGATATGACGGCGGAACTGCTTGGATTTGAGCGTCCAACTTATAACTCATTGGATTCTGTTAGTGATCGTGATTTTGCGATTGAGTTCACGTCCGCAGCTTCTATTATTATGATGCATTTCTCTCGTTGGGCTGAAGAAATGATAATGTGGGTTTCTGCTCAATTTAACTTTATTTTCTTACCCGATCGTTTTTGTACGGGTTCATCTATTATGCCGCAGAAGAAAAATCCAGATGTGCCAGAATTGGTTCGTGGTAAAACAGGGCGTGTGTATGGTCATTTGATGGGTTTACTGACATTGATGAAATCGCAACCGTTAGCCTATAACAAAGACAATCAAGAAGATAAAGAGCCTTTATTTGATGCTGTTGATACGTTAAAAGGGTCATTGCGTGCTTTTGCAGACATGATACCTGCAATCGAGTCTCGTAAAGAGCATATGTATGAAGCGGCGCGTCGTGGTTTTTCAACGGCAACGGACTTAGCGGATTATTTGGTGAGAGAAGGTGTTGCTTTCCGTGATGCGCATGAAATTGTGGGTAAAGCAGTGGGTTTTGGCGTTCAAGAGAATCGTGACTTATCTGAAATGACATTGGAAGAATTGCAGTCGTTTGGCAGTATGATTAAAGCCGATGTGTTTGATGTTTTGACTCTAGAAGGCTCTGTTGCAGCACGTGATCATGTTGGTGGAACCGCACCTAAGCAAGTGTTGCTTGCGGTTGAACGAGCAAATGAGGAATTGGCTGCACGTATAGCGTTATGATTTAACGTGTTCTGAAATAAAAAAGGGAAGCATGATACTTTATGCTTCCCTTTTTTGTGTGCGATTCTCACTTGGATTGTTTGATTAGAGTTGTTTGATAGCGGCTGTTTGAGAGAGTTTGTCAGATAAACGTTATTGGTTTGGGTCGAGTTCCAATCCTAACAATCGGGAAAAAGGTGAGTTAGGATTTAACATTTCAGGTGTGAATCCAAACTCAAAATGAAATGTGTCCTCTTGATTGTTACAACCTGCGGGGACAATAAACCATTCCCCTGATTCGCCTTCTGGGGGGATCTTCCAGCAAATTCCTTTTATATTTACATAGCGTGTGCCATCAGAGTCTTTGGTGATTTGATAGCCGTCGTCTTTTATATAGCCATTAAGGTATTTCTGTTGTTCTTGAACTGCTTCGGCTAACGCCGCTTTGAAAGCCGGAGAAAATACGTCTTCAAAATCATTGTCTTCTGATGCACTTAAGGGAGTGGTGAGTAAGTCTTGGTTAATAATATCAAATGTGTCTGAAAGTGTGTTTTTTGTAATGGGTGTTGCATCAGATAATTCATCGTCAATGGTCGCTTGAAGCGGTTTTTCTTGGTTGAGAAGAGGGTTTTTATCAGAATGGTTTTTCTCCTGTTTGTTATTTGTTAATAGGCTCCCATTGTGTGTTTTATTTTTTTCTATGGTTTGACTATTCGTGCTGTTACTCGTTTCTTTTAAGTCTGTGTTTTTGATAGGTGCATGTTTGACGGAAGTGGTGGTCGAAGGTGTTTGTAGGTTTCTTGACTTCGGTTGCCCTTGCGTTAGTTGAGCGTTTTTAGTTAATGATGCAGCGACGGGCAAAGTCTTTGCAGGTGCTGTTTGCTGATCAGGTAATCTCGTAGAGGCGTCAACGTCTGCCAACCTCTTATAATGCAATTCTACATGGATGCTTTGATTTTTTTTGGGTATGTTGGGAACAAAAATATGGCTAAGCCAATCGTTGTTTTTGATGTTATACAACCCGATAGAATGGAAAATAGCCGCAATAATAACAATTAAAACCCACTTCAAAATTGATGTGGACAAACGTTTTTTTTTAATGTTTTTTGGATGCGGATCCTCTTGAATATTAATACCAATTCCTTTCTTGCTGCGACTCTCTTAGACAGTGCTTAAGAATACTATATCAAACTGTTTCAACAAACTGTTTTGATGGGAAAATTGTTGGGAGTTTTATCTTGTTGGGGTTGGGGATTAAGGCTCGCGCAAGTATACTGTTTATATTACTTTAATATATATGAGATTTGGCAATGTATAAATTGATCTTAGTCTCCTTTTTCGCAAGCACGCTTATTGCGTGTGGTAATAAAGGTGCTTTGTACCTTCCAGAGCAAGAGCAAACTATTGAGACAGCAGTGCCAATAAATAAAGAGGTTATTTGATGGATTTTTTTAATTATTCAGCCAATCAACTGCATGCTGAAAATGTACCTTTAGCTGATGTTGCTGCCACTCATGGTACGCCAACGTATGTTTATTCTAGAGCAACGATTGAACGGCATTATGATGCGTATGCTAATGCGTTTGTAAGCCACCCATCGTTAATTTGTTATGCTGTAAAAGCGTGTTCAAATATTGCCTTTTTAAATGTATTGGTAAAAAAAGGGGCTGGATTTGATATTGTCTCTGTTGGTGAGCTAGAGCGTGTGCTTCGTGCAGGGGGCAATCCTGAAAAAATCATGTTTTCTGGTTTAGGTAAACAAGCCCATGAAATGCAGCGTGCTCTAGAGGTTGGAATCCATTGCTTTAACGTGGAGTCGGAAGCAGAGCTTCACCGTTTAAATGAAGTGGCTGGTAACCTTGGTAAGAAAGCCCCAGTTTCGTTGCGTGTTAACCCGGATGTGGATGCAAAGACTCATCCTTATATTTCTACAGGATTAAAAGAAAATAAATTTGGTATTGATATTAAAGAAGCGGTGCGTATTTATCAGTTGGCCAATTCACTACCCAATCTTGATGTGATGGGCGTGGATTGCCATATCGGCTCTCAATTGACTGAATTAACCCCTTTCTTAGATGCTTTTGATCGTTTGATGGCTTTGATTGATGAGTTAAGTGAAGTGGGTATCACGATTAAGCATGTGGACCTTGGTGGTGGCTTAGGTGTTAAGTATCGCGATGAAGTTCCACCAGAGCCTGCTGAATATGCAGAGTTGATTTTAGAAAAAGTGAAAGGGCGTGATTTTAGTTTGGCTTTTGAGCCTGGTCGCTCCATTGCTGCTAATGCAGGGGTGATGTTAACGCGTGTTGAATTTTTAAAGTGCACAGATCATAAAAACTTTGCAATTATCGATGGTGCAATGAATGATTTAATTCGCCCTTCTTTATACAGTGCTTGGATGGACATTATTCCAGTTGATTTGTCTAAAGAGGGTGATGGCGAGCGTGTATATGATCTTGTTGGGCCTGTATGTGAAACAAGTGACTTTTTAGGTAAAGATCGCAGCCTAGATTTATCGGCGGGTGATTTATTGGCGGTTCGCTCTGCGGGAGCTTATGGGTTTACTATGTCTTCAAATTATAATAGCCGTGGTCGTGCTGCTGAAGTTATGGTCGATGGTGATAAAGCGTATCTAATTCGTTCTCGTGAAACGATTGAACATCAACTTGTTGGTGAGCAGCTTTTACCAGAATGAGGAGATGAGTTGTGTTGTTAAAATTCACGAAAATGCACGGTTTGGGCAATGATTTTGTCGTTGTTGATGCTGTGTCACGCAAAGTCTTTTTTAATAAAGAGCAAATTGAAAAGTTAAGTGATCGTAATTGGGGTGTTGGTTTTGATCAGCTTTTGGTTGTTGAGCCACCGTTGAACCCAGATATGGACTTTAGGTACCGTATTTATAATTCGGACGGTACCGAAGTTGAGCATTGTGGTAATGGCGCTCGCTGCTTTGCTCGTTTTGTATTGGATAAAGAGCTAACAAATAAAACGATTATTAATGTAGAAACTCGCGGTGGTAAAATTCAATTAAGAGTGTTGAGTGATGGTCAAGTTACTGTTGATATGGGAGAACCTAGCTTCATCCCGACTGACTTGCCATTTACTGTGGATAAAATTGCGCCATTTTATACGTTAACAGTTGGTGAGGAAGATGTAGAGATAACGCCTGTTTCTGTAGGGAACCCTCATGCTGTCCATAAAGTTGACGAGTTGAACGATGACTATGTTAATGATGTGGGGTGCGCTTTGGAGTCACATGGTCGTTTTCCTAATAATGTCAATGTTGGTTTCATGAAGGTACTGGATAGAAGCGAAATACGATTACGTGTGTATGAGCGTGGTGTTGGGGAGACGCAAGCGTGCGGTACAGGTGCTTGCGCTGCCGTTGTTGCTGGGATTAAGCAGGGTTGGCTAGATCCAGTTGTTGTTGCTCATCTTAATGGTGGTGATTTGCAAATTGAATGGCAAGGTGAAGGGACTCCTATTTTAATGACGGGGCCAGCAACCAAAGTCTTTGAGGGGCAAATCTACATTTAAGGGTTATATATGAAATCATCTGAAGTCGCTCAATATTTGTCTGACAATCCGACGTTTTTTAAAGATCATTTAGACTTGCTCGAATCTATGAGCGTACCCCATCCAACTAGAGGGGGGGCAATTTCTTTATTGGAAAGGCAGGTCATGCTGTTGAGAAAAACGGCTTCAGAGCATCAATCTCAATTTCAATGTTTAGTCTCTGCGGCGCGAGAAAATGAATCCATCATGTTAAAAAGCCGTCGTTTGATTTTAGCTGGATTGGAGTGCGATACGATCGATGGGTTTGTGTCGATAGTGGATGACATTTTACGTAATGAATTTGATGTGCCTTTTCATTCGCTTATTCTTTTTTCTAACGAATTACCGGACTCTAATGTCAAGGTGTCCAGTTTGGATGCTGCTGAGCCAGTGCTAAAAGAGATTTTATTGAAGACAGGGTGCTATTCTGGAGTGTTATCTGTTGCTGAAGCAAATTACTTATTTGATGATGTAAGTGATAAGGTTATGTCGGCGGCAGTACTTCCCTTAGTATCTCGTTTTAATGGCGAGTTAAAGTATTTAGGGGTGCTGGCTTTAGGGAGTAATATGTTAGAGAGGTTCAGTAAAGACAAAGGCGATTTGTTTTTAATGTACTTATCTGAATTATTAAGTGCGATTTTACTTAGGTTAATTAAATGAACTTAATTACGTTTGATTTAGATAATACCTTATGGGATGTTGAGCCTGTTATTGTGCGTGCGGATTATGCCATGGAAAATTGGTTTGATGATCGTTTTCCTGGTTTTTCTAAGAAATTTAACGCTCAAAATTTACAAGAAATCAAACGGGGACTCATTGCTAAAGATTCTTCT
The DNA here is from genome assembly GCF_047525455.1 of Marinomonas phycocola. Taxonomy (NCBI): domain Bacteria; kingdom Pseudomonadati; phylum Pseudomonadota; class Gammaproteobacteria; order Oceanospirillales; family Oceanospirillaceae; genus Marinomonas; species Marinomonas phycocola. The sequence continues at coordinate 4,086 of NZ_JBLIXL010000022.1, read as the reverse complement.
CTTAAAGTTGATATATCAAGAGTGCGGGTGGAGACGTATCGTAAGGCTTTAATCTTATTTGGTTTGCATCAAGAGGAGTCTTCTAAAGTTGCTCTGTCTGCGTTTGCTAATTTTAATGAATGGCGCCAAAAAGTAGATCACTACCCACATACATTAGATATGCTTAAACAACTTAAAAAATATTATCGATTGGCCGTAATTACCAATGGTAATGCGGATGTTTTTCATCCGTATGTTGGTTTAGGTAATGTGTTTGAGTTTGCTATTAGAGCAGATAAAGAAGGCATTGCTAAGCCGGATAGCAGTCTTTTTAAAAAGGCAGCAAATACAGTTAATCTTCCTACTGACTCGGTTATTCATATTGGTGATCATCCTTACGATGATGTGTTTGGTGCAAATCAAGCGGGTTGTCGAAGTGTTTGGTTTAATCGTCATGGAGCTCGTCGTTGGAAGGATGAGTGGGCTGGACGCCCTGATGCAGAAATTCATTCGTTGGTGGAGTTGCCAAGTGTTATTGCTTATTTAGCTAAATAGTCAATTTCTATTAAGTTATTCGCTTTTTTTCATTTTTACCCTGAAAAATTAATGTTAAACTGCGCGCATTATTAATTAGATTATTTAAGGAAATTCAAATGAGTGATAATACCGTTCAAATTACAGATGCTCAATTTTCTGAAGAAGTACTGAATTCAGATGTTCCAGTGTTGGTTGACTTTTGGGCTCCTTGGTGTGGTCCTTGTAAAATGATTGCGCCAGTATTGGAAGATATTGCAGATGATTATGAAGGTAAGCTAAAAGTAGTAAAGCTTAACGTTGATGACAATCAAGAAACTGCCCCAAAGTATAATGTTCGTGGTATTCCAACTTTATTGATTATTAAGAACGGTGAGGTTGTCGCAACGAAAGTTGGTGCAGTCTCTAAGTCCCAATTAGCGGAGTTTGTTGAAAGCGCAATGTAATTATTGTTATGTCAGGCAATAAGAAAGCAGCTAACGCAGCTTTTTTATTGCCTGACATAGGTGATTTAAGTGTTAATTTCTTACACTGGCCAGTTTTTGTTGGTAGTCCGCTGAGTGGTAGCTTTGTAACAACGACGTTATTTTTTGCGCATAAGGAAGGTATTGTTTTAGCTCTTTCTTTGGCATTGGATCGTCATTCGGAAGTTTGACGGTGACAGGGTTTTTATGGACACCGTTTATTCGAAATTCGTAATGTAAGTGAGGCCCTGTTGCCCAGCCAGTTTGCCCAACATAGGCTATCGTTTTTCCTTGTTTTACTCTAGCGCCCTTTCTTGTGCTTTTTGCAAAACTTCTCAGGTGGGCATAAAGCGTTGTATAGCCTTTTCCGTGGTCAATAATAACCACGTTACCATAACCGTTTTGTTTTCCTGCAAATTTAACTTTGCCATCACCCGCAGACTTGACCGGCGTTCCGCTTGGTGCTGCATAATCGACCCCACGATGTGGTCGACTTGTTTTGAAGAGAGGGTGTATGCGGTTGGGATTGAATTTAGAAGATATTCTGGTAAATTCGACTGGCGTTCGTAAAAATGCTTTGCGCATAGCTAGACCGTCAGGAGTATAATAGCTTGTACTCGTCGGTGTTGCATATCGAATGGCTTGGTATTGTCTGCCGTTATTAATGAATTGAGCTGCTATAATGTTTCCTAGGCCTATCTTTTCACCGTCTAAGAATTTCTCCTCATATAGAATGCTAAAAGAGTCCCCATGTCTAATATCGAGTGCAAAGTCAATATCCCAGCCAAAAACGTTTGCCATTTCGATCAATAGTCGTTGATCAATTCCAGATTTTAAACCGTCTACAAAGAGTGAGCTGGTAATAGTGCTTTCTTTGTAGGTTTGTACTATGTCTGGTGTTCTTACAATTTTATTCGCTGTGAATTGTTTGCCTTCACGTGTGAATTCGATTTTCTCTAGGCGGTTTTTGATTAGTGTGAGTTTTTGTAGTGCGTTAGTATCGTCTCTGATTTCAAATTCTAGCGTTTGTCCTGGGCGCATTTTAAGAAGTTCTTTGTTTGTCTTGTCAGCTTGAGATACTCGGTAAATGTCTGTAGGTGAGACGCTGTGTTTTGCCAAAATAGTTGATAATGAGTCTCCCTGTTTAACGGTTTCATTTTCGTTGCTATAAGTGATCTCTACTTTTTGTAGGTTTTTGGGTACGGGTAAGTCGGCTAGCGTCGTATCAACGTTATTGATTTGAACATGGGGTGTTGTTGATGCATTTCTGCTTGTGTTTTCAGTGGAAGACACTTGCCTTTTTTGCAAGGATGGAATTGATCCATCAAGTTCACTTATGTCAATAATCTGCAAGTTAGCTTCTAATGAAATGGTTTTTGGTTGTTGTTTGGAATCATCTGAAAGCAGAGCAACGAGCAAAACAAGTGCTGATAAAAAAGCAACGATTAGTAATAGTGGTTTAAGTGGAAGTTTATTAATCAAGACAATACCTAAAATCTAAAATAAAGCCTTATAATGCTACCAACATTGCCTTTATAATTAAAAGCTTTTAATACATTAATTACATAATTTACTTTCTGGATCTAAATATGAGTACTGGTACAAATACCTTATTAGCAGATTTACAAGCCCGAGGCTTAATTTCTCAATTGACTGCAGAAGATGATTTGGTGAAACATCTGAATACAGGCAGTCGTACATTGTATTGTGGGTTTGATCCAACGGCTGATAGTTTGCATATAGGTAGTTTGGTACCTCTGTTAATGTTGAAGCGCTTTCAGCAAGCAGGGCATAAGCCATTGGCTTTGGTTGGTGGTGCTACTGGTTTGATTGGCGATCCTAGCTTTAAAGCAGTAGAGAGAAAACTCAATGGCCCTGAGGTTGTTGAAGAATGGGTTGCTAAGCTGCGAAAGCAAGTTAGCCAATTTATTGAGTTCCATGAGCAGGCAAACAGTGCTGAAGTGGTTAATAATTACGATTGGACGGCAAATCTAAGTATTCTCGATTTCTTAAGAGATGTAGGTAAACATTTTTCTATTAATTCGATGATTCAAAAAGAGTCTGTTAAGCAAAGAATAAACAGGGAAGGAGAGGGGATCTCATTTACTGAGTTTACTTATATGATTTTACAATCTTACGACTTTGCAGAATTGAATCGTATCCATGACTGTACTTTACAAATAGGTGGGAGTGATCAGTGGGGGAACATTACAGGCGGTACGGATTTAACTCGTAGGCAAAATGGCAATCAAGTATTTGGTTTAACTATGCCTCTTGTTACTAAGTCAGATGGCACCAAATTCGGAAAGACAGAGTCAGGCACAATATGGTTAGATGAGTCAAAAACCAGTCAGTATGCGTTCTACCAGTTTTGGTTGAATACGGCTGATGCTGATGTATATAAATTTTTAAATTATTTCACTTTTTTAACAGTTGAAGAAATTAAGCAAATTGAACTAGAAGATCAGCAAAGTGGCGCTCGCCCTAAAGCTCAGGGTATTTTAGCAAAAGAAGTGACGATGTTGGTTCATGGAAGTGATGGTTTGGCTGCGGCTGAAAGGATTACTGCCGCTTTATTTAATGGTGAGGCGGCAGATTTGAGTGAAAAAGATTTGGCGCAAATTCAATTGGATGGGCTTCCATCAAGTGAGCTGGATGTAAGCGCATTAGCTGATGTACCTTTGACTAGTTTATTGAGTGAGCATGGGTTGGCGTCAAACGGTAAGCAAGTGAAAGATGCTTTGACTCGTAATTCGTTGTTTGTAAATGGTAATGCAAAAGGTATGGGCGATAATATGAAAGCTTCGGAAATTTTTTCTAAAGAGAATGGTTATTATGGCAAGTATTTCTTAGTTAAGCTTGGTAAGAAAAAGCATCACTTGTTTGTTTTGTCTTAATAATGATGTTTAGGTTTTAAAAAGGCGCTTCAGCGCCTTTTTTGTGTTTGTAATATGACGGTTTTGTGTCATAAGTATACGGATTGGATGTTTTTTTATCTTTTTTTCATCTTTTTATAAAAAACGCATGAAAAGGGTTGCACTAAATCTGTAGATCCTTAATATACGCCCTCGCTGACACGGACAAGCACTCAGAACAACGAGTCACAGTC
>NZ_JBLIXL010000021.1:0-55029 GCF_047525455.1 Marinomonas phycocola | reverse complement strand
ATATCTAGTGAAATTATTTGAAGAACTTCCGAAGCGCAATACAGAGGACAGCCTAGAAGACCTGCTGCCTTGGAATATTAAGCTCTAAGATAGAAACAAGGTGTGGTTTGCCGTACGCTTACCTTCATTGAATTAGTCAGTAAAGATAATGCAAATTTAACCGTTGTTTGTAATTAAAGAATGTTAAATTACAGGCATAAAAAAAGCCGCTTAATGGCGGCTTTTTTTATTGCTGTCTAAAATGGCTAGGCAATTTATGGACAACATATTTAACTTAATTATAAAAAAATTTCTTTAAAATCAAGCTTCTAATCGGTGGAGGCGGGGGGGATCGAACCCATAAAAACATGTTTTCAGAATGCAGTAAATACGCGGTATACAGCGCATTTACTGGCTCAAACAATAATTAAAATACTGTATATATGTACAGTTGTTAGCTATATACACACTCCTGTGTGGACACAATATGGACACTTAAATTATTATGAACACGATTTTGAAAAAAACTAAAAAACAAGGAACATACGGATGAAAAAATTACTTTTACCACTTCTAATATCATCGACCCTGATAGCATGTGGCGGTGGCGGTGGCGGTGGCGGTGGCGGTGGCGGTGGCGGTGGCGGTGGCGGTGATACAAGCAATATCGAAACGACAACAAACAACGTAACATTAGCGCCAAAAGTAGCACCATTAGGTGCCGTCGGTGTTTGGGACAATGATCTATCTCAAGCATTCATCAGTGAATCAGGTTTTGTTATTATCTTCCAAGATGACAGCGAAGCTATCTTATTCGGAAACGCTGAATGGGAAGGCAACAATGCAACAGCAGATCTAACGCTTTACGAAACAGAAGATGAATCCTTTCTTGATAATAAAGTTTCAACAACATTATCACTAGAAAATAATCAAATTAGTGCAACTTATGCTGTAACAGATAATACATTTAGTGAAACATTTACAGTAGAGCAAGTAAATAATAGCGAGTTTAAGAAAGACCGCGATTTATCCAGTTTTGACGGGAGTTGGTTCGAACACTTTGAAAGCAACCCTACAACACTAACATTTGAAAATGGTCAATCAACGTTTGTAGAAACAGGTGATAATTGCTCTATGTCGTTAATAGCAAAAGATGACGATTTTGAATATTCAGAGTTTTTAGTTTCAGCAACAGCAAGTAATTGCAACACAAGCACTAACAATGGAGAATATGAAGGCATTATATTTTCTGGTGTTGCATCAGATGATGGAACAGAAGATTTAACCTTATTTATTTTTAAAGAAGATACTGTAGTTGGTACGACAATTAAACGCTTGTAAAAAAAAAGGGGGCGATTAATTAGCCCCCTTTTCTTTTTCTCTCTTTGCAATCTGTAAATGCTGTCGCTTAAACCAAAAATTTACAGCAAACGTAGCCACACCGATCACCAGCCCACCAACCGCTGCTGCGTCATTAATCGTAATTCCGCCAAAAAACGCAACGAATGACGAACTATAAGTTGTTACAGTAACTCTATCCATAATCACATCATCTTTTGCTTTTTTAAGACTAGATAAACAATAACGCCAATAGCAACCCACTTCATCCAGCCGTATTTGTCATTCGTGAACCAGCCAGCGCCAAACCCAACGCCACCCGCTAAAAGCGGCCATAGTAACAATGGCATCCTTCCTCCTTATGCCAGCGCGTCAGCGCTGATTTGATTAACGTAGTTTTGCGTCTCAGCGGGTGCATGTGAAAGCCATCCATCGCCGTACTTACTTTGAGCTTTTGACACATTACCCTGACCCCAGTTGTACGACGCTAAAGCCGTCTCCCAGTCACCAAAACGGCTTTTAAGTCGTGCTAAGTATTCAGCGGCATAATAAATGCTTTCGACTGGGTTCAATGGGTCAACGTTCGGGTGCCATCTCGGGACGATTTGAGCAATGCCCACGGCCCCCGCATGGCTTACGGTCTGACCTTTGATTATGTCATCTCGATAATGAGACTCTTGGTAAAGCAAACGAGCAAGTAAGCCAAACGGGATACCATTCTGTTTCTCTGCTTTCGCTATGTCGTCAACGTAGGGCGCGGCAGATTCAGGCGGCACCCACGCATTCACTTTTTTAGCATCCACCACGCCCCCGCCAACGCTCCCAACAATAGTAATTTTTTCATTCTTCTTTACTCTGTATCGAGTCCAACCAAACGCCCTAACGGCATTATAAATATTGTTTAGATATTCAATGGCAACTCTGTCAACAATTTCGCCAACTTCGATTAAAAGCTTATCCGCCTTTAATCGATCCACACCGTTTTTATACAGCCAATCGTGAAGTAATGCGCCCACCCGTACACGCCCTTTAAACAGTGCATAAACAAACGGAATACGAGGCACACTGTCTAAATCAGTGACAAAACCAGCGGGTATTTCAAATCGCTCACCCGCTAAACTTGTGTAATGCCAATCATCGACTAAAAGCCAGCTTTCAGAACTAGGAACAGGTGAAAGTTTAGGCATCAACATCTTGACCGCCCAGTACTTCAAAAATGCGAGTCTCTTTGTTTTCTTCACTGACTACACCAGCATTCTCCAACGCATCAAACGTGTAGTTGACGGCTTCGACAATTGTTCGTTTTGACAAATCAATAACAGTCAAGCGTGGGTCATCCAGCATTGCGTAAAAATCGTCCAAAATATCGTCTTTAGCGCGTATTTCTTTTATTTTTACTCTCTCATTAACGTTAAATAAAAGTTTAAATTCAATAGGTGAAATTTTTATTGATCCAGAAACGTCATCCAATTGATCAATTTCATCTTCATCAAATTCTGGCGCAGTGTAATTCGTGCCGTCGAACGTGTAGCCAGCGCCTACATCGTCGGGAATTTCAACAAATTCAGCAGCCAAAATAGGATGAAACTGGTTTTTAGGATCGGTGGCAATGTCAACGACAACACCGTTTTTGATACGTCCGTATTTCATTTTTTAATACTCCACGATCACAAAGCCGAGGCCCTTCAGGCTGCCGTGGCCTGAGAAACCCACATTTGCAAATTGTTCGAAAGCGTCAATATCATTTTTTTTTACGAAACTTTCGCCAGATAAAAAAGAATATTTCATCGATAAACCGCAAAATCTTTTAATTTTTTTCAACGCATCATCGAAACTTGCATATGAAAATACGTACGACCTATGACCAGTGACATTGATATCACCACCGATGCCATTACCACCAAAAACAGAATTATTGCTAGTTCGGTTGGCTCCCGATGTCGCAGAAAGAAAAGCGCCAAATGACGACGATTGTGGAGATTGCACAGCTACATTTACTGGCACCACATCCCCCTCGTTGAGTTCTATTTCTTTCATCGAAAAACCGCCACCGCTTCCAACATTAAGTAATTTTTTTTTTACATCATAGTAACTGCTTCCACCACAGCCCCACACTCGAACACGATATTTACCCGTTTTTGGGGCTACGAAATTTTGTGATGTTTCTAAAAATAGGCGCTTACCTTCGCCAAAAATACCCGTTACAAAATTACTATCATAACTGTTAAAAACAGTACTTTTACTAATGTTTGTTGTAGTCATTAAAAAACCTCGTTCACTGTTATCATTGATTCAACGTCTGATGTATTCCAAATTCTGAACGCTGATTTTGTTCTTAGAATTGGCGATTCTCCGAAAAGAGAGCCACCACCAATTAACCACAGGCCCGACGCGGCCAGCGCATCAGCGTCAGAGACTCGGCAGCGCGTTTCATTCTCGCCCATGTTCTGAAACATGATTTGTGAGCGATCACGGGCGGGCACGTCAATAAACGAATTTGCTAACACTGGATAATCAGTTGAAACAAAACTTTCTCGTATTTGCTCAACCGTTTTTACATTTTCCGTAATTTTTGACACTTCAACGGCTTCCGAGATTTCTTTCACAGTGACAGCATCATTGATTTTTGACACTTCAACGGCTTCCGAGATTTCTTTCACAGTGACAGCATCATTGATTTTTGATACTTCAACAGCTTCCGATATTTCTTTCACAGTGACAGAATCAGCAATGCTTTTTACATTAAGCTCCGAATTAACACCGCTAATTTCAATCGGCTTTTTAATTTGATCGATGATTGTTGATGTAACAGCCGTTATATTAGGTGTGTATTTGCCCCAGCCGATTCGAAATTGAATCTCTTGAGTGCTTCCACGTGCTTGAAATTGCAAGCCCGTGTAGGGCATTTCAATCATTTCGCCTTGTCCGATTGTGATTGTTCTTGATTTTGAATCATGAACAAACGTTACATCGATATCCCCCAGAGCAGATTGAATAAAAAGCCACTCCCCACTGTTCGGCAAATCTGTAACTGATGAGTTACTAATGTTTAATTTCAATTTAGCGCCCCTTGAAAATGAACACGGTAGCAAGCGACAGCGAAATAAAACCCGCTATATAAATCACCATTTTTTGTGAACTCTCTTGCATTGATGATTGTCCATGCGTTAGTGCGTCTGTTAACACGTCACCCATCTGAATCTGTGATTCAGCATTGCTTTTCGTGATTGCTGTCAACGACTGACTAAAAGCCACATTTGCTTGATCCATCGCGTTTTCACTTGTTTCCTGAATCGCTTGAACTGCTGTATCTGAACTATCAGCAACACGCTCGAATGATTCGTTAGCAAACTCTGATATTGCTTGCATTGATCGACCGCTTTGCGCAATGGCTTGACTTGCTATCTGCGAATTGGCTTTTAATGCCGCTTCGTTTTGCGCTTTTGATGCCGCAAGCGCTTGAGCTTGCGACTCTGCTAGGGCTTCCATTCCTGCGGCTGCCAATGCCGCGCTGTTATCAATCGACATTCCCGCCAGCGTGGCGTTATTGTTCGCAGTACTCTGTAATAACTCGATACTCGCTGCACTGTTTTGTTCTGTGTGCATTTGATTCTGAGCAACCACTTTATCCGCCAGCGCCATTGCACCCGCTACGGCACCGCCATCCAATGTTGTTACATTGACACTGCCATTTGTCGAGCTGAATGCGTCCCCTAGTTGCGATTGTGCTGCGCTTGATTGCGTGTAGTTGTTTGTTGTTTTTTTTGATTTCGAACTAAAAAGCCCCATCTCATCGCCTCTTTATCAAAATGTAAAAAACACAAGCTGCACCCAGCAAAGCTCTCAAAGTGAAGATAGAATCACTTATTTTTGCTGTAGCACTAAGCTGACTAACAGAAGAATGACGGCCGTGGAGCGGTGGCAGCGGTGGCAACACTCCAAAAGCTATATTTCCGCCCCCTTTCAAGCTGTCATTTCCGCCCGCTTCGCTTGAACCGCCCGTTATTCCACCGCTACCTCCTGACAATAATCCGCTCAAATCCATGTTATCTCCCTATTTTTTCAGCAAAACAACAAGCAGCAGCAGCACAAACGCACCACCCCCAACCATCAAAATTTTATTATCTATATTCTCGACAGAAGAAACAGAAATGCCTGTGTTTTTTGCCGTGTTATCTGGCTGCGTAACTGGTTCTGTAACACCGACGCTGGCAGGCAATTGTGTTGAATTTGTTTCGTGCTTTGACATCTCAATATTCTGATAAACATCAAGCCCTTTATCCAAAATTCCACCTAACCATCTTCCAGCTTCGTCTAAAATAGACTCTGCCATAACCTAGGCCCCCTGTTAGCGTCTTTTAACGTAGTCAGTGATAAACTCAACTGTCCCAGCCGTCGCACACTTGAACTTGATGTTAATTTCATCGTAATTCGTGACCATCATGTCAGCAAACGAAAAGCCCGATGCGATAGGGTCAATAATGAAATAGCCCGAAATGTCTTGAATTCCGTTACGTTGAGCTTTGACTTTTTGTAAGAAAGAATTCAGCTCTTTTGAAACTTTCCATCTGCTTTGTATTTGACCGTTTCGCTTACCCTCGAATTCGACTTCGGTCACATCTCCTTTTATGTAAATCGTACGAACATTAATTTCTGGGCCTTTGGTGATTTTGTCAAACGTGTTTATTCCCATGACCGCTGCTGTAATAACTTTACGATCTAAGCGCCTCTCGATTTGTCGTGTTCGTTGCATAAGCTGGACACCACCTTTTCCATCGTTCATTGCTTTAATCGGACTTGTTGTTTCAGCCCACACAAAAAACTTCCAACCTTCGGCGGGTGCTTCTGGTAATGTGCCAAGCTCCACTTTTAAAAGCCAAGAGTCACCCGCTTCTGGAACCAGCGCTGTTAAGCCCTGTACATCCATCATGGCCGCATCTGGGTCACTAAAACGAATAGGTAAAAAGTCACTCGCTGCGACAGTGCGGTTACGGTGCTTTTCAAACACGTCTACGATCTGAGAGCCAGACGTTACCCAATAGTCATCTGCACCATTGATAATGCTGATTTTGTTAAGCAGATTGTGTGGAATGTTGGTTTCAATGTAGAGCGCCTCATACACTGCACCGTTTGAAAGGCGAAGCTGAAGCGTATTACCTGACCCAATTGAACCATCTGGTGACTGTAAAATATCCGTAACTGATTGAGGCATGACTATTTACCCCCCTTTGCGATCGCGGCAACTTGCTTACCAACTTTCCCCATTTTACCTACCACAAAAATAGCGAAGCCAGCCGCAAAAACCGTTACAACACCAGTGACTAAAAGTTTGGTATCGATGTTCTTTTTCACTGTGTTTTTAATGTCGTCTACATCCATTTTTTTTACCTGTTCTGTTTGTTAATTGATTTGTTTGAACAGGCTGGAGAATAGGGCAAGGGGTCGGTATCGAGTCAAGACCAAAAAAAGCTCCGATACCTAAAGGTATAAATTTACAATTTCTTTACAAAAAAGCCGCATCAAGCGGCTAATTTTTTGAGTTTTCCAGAATCGAATTGACCTATGTCGTGATCGTCTGTCTTCATTAAATAGTTATATTTAGGCAAGGTAATAATCCTATCAACGGGCAAATCTAACTCATTAGCCAAATACACCGCGTCTTGTTTTCGTTGCTGTCTGCCCACCCATTTAATCGAGCATTGACCCATAACCGTTTTAGGTACTTCTTGACCACGCTGAAAAATACAAATCGCATGAATACCAAATTTACGCCCTCCTGTTAGAATTTCACCAAAGGCACCACGTGCCGCACCGCTGGTCGTTACACACTTGGCCAGTTCTTCAAAAACCACTTTTAAAGGTTTCTTATGGTTGCCGTCACCAGCACCCCATATCACTTTTGAAAACGAATCTAAGTTTTTAGTGTTGGCCCCGTCTTTAGGACTGTAAGCAATTTTAAAACCGCGCCCCGTTTTAGCAATACGAGCTGAAAATAAGGCGTGAGCAAAAGCGGCCAATGAGGTATAGCGGCGCACCTCTCGACCACACAACACGTCATAATCACAATAGGGATCAAACAAGGCTACTTGATCCGTGGCCTTAATTACTCCAACTTGTTTTACGCCTGTTGTTTTTCCCGATCCAGAGGAACCGACAAAAAGCGCATGTTCTGCACTTAGTCGGTTATTTGGGTTAATTGGCTGTAGGATCATGCGGCCACCCTCACACGTTCTTTTTCATCTTTTTTGGCTTGGGCTTTTTCAGCATCGGCTTTTTTCAGTTTATGAGCCGTGTCCATACCCTCAGACGCTAATTTACCAACCGCCATGGCCGCTTTAATTTCTGCGTCATATTGGCTTAACCAACCAGGCACAATAGCACCGTATTTGATCAGGACAGGAGACAAGTTTTCAACTGCATAAGCTTTTGTGCTTTCAGTAAACTCAAAATCAGGATGCACTACACGACGCAATGCAAACTCAATTGTTCCCAAACTCATAGCAGCGGTCATACCCGCTGTTTGTTCGTCAAATTCGTTTTCAAGTTTTTCTTGTGCTGGATTAAAGTCTTCTTGCTCTTCTTCTGACTCAAGTTGGCTTATGAAGGCCGCTTGTTCGCTTGATATAGTCGCGGTTTCTTCATTCTCGTTTTCGATCATGTCTAGTTGTTCTTGACTCATGCTGTTTGTCCTTTAGGTTTATTTGTAGGTTTACGAGTTGCAAAAATGGCTGTTACAACAGCCGCGATTAATGCCAAAGCTCCCAATAACACGGGGGGATAAGCTGGCGAGCCTTTAGGCTTATTTTCAGATATCGGCTTAGGCTTATTATCGGTATCCTCTGAAACGCTCAAAGCCGCATTTTGTGTAGGTATAGCAGGGCTTTCTTCGGTATCGGATACCACCCCTTTTTTCACCTCTTCACGAGAAGCCTTTAGGTTTTCAGTTATCTCGTTTTGTCGCCTTACCCCGTTACCCTGATTGGTTCCACAGGAAGGGCAAACGGTATAAAGACTGGCTCTTTTACCCCCCGCTTTTTTTACTTCTGCGGTATCGGTACAACTACCGATGCCGCATTTCATATACCCGATTAATTCAGCCATTAATAAGCCCCTCTAAGTTATCTAATTTCTCTTTATAACCAAGCACATCTTGAACGAGTTCATTAATTACTCGGCTATCTTGTATTGCTCTACCTGTCAATTCTGTAATGACTTGGTCATTCAGAAACGCGACACTTTCAAGTTGAGCCGCCACGCTACCCAACCCCTTAAAGCCTCCACTAATCAAACTCATAGGGCTTACGTCTTGTAAGTTTTTCAATGAGTTCATTAACAGGTCTTGTGCTGTTTCTCTCTTTAGCATGATTTGTATTAATTGATTGTTTTCCATTTTTAGCCCTTCTTACATATAAACTACGTTGATTTTCCGCCACGAATCAGGAGGCGGGGAGTTATTGACACGAGAACTAGGAAACGGCTTTGCCGCTTCTTGAAGTTCAAGCCCAGAGACAGAGCCGACACGCTGTATGGCCCATTCATAAAGTCGGGTACTGACATATTCAGCAGTAACAGACACCAAGCCCCTAACGCATTTTTTAGGCTCACCAAATTGGTTTAGCTCTAACGACTCATAAAATGGTTTTACTGTTTGATTACGACCCGCCCACATGCCACCCATGAGCACCGTGAATTGCTTCCAATCGCTGGCTTTTGCTGCGTTATAAATGTCTATAAAAGTTTCGGGAATAGAATCTTTTAAACGTCGAATTTCACGCCAGACAGTGACAGAGACAGAGCCGACAAATTGAAACTGTCTGATACCGTGGCGGCTTTTCCAAGCTTGCACTCGTTCCGCTGAACTAATGGTATCTAGGTCGCTTTCTTCATCAGTGCCAAGGATTTTCCCGTAGGCGTCCACACCGTCTATGTTTTTTGCTATGTACTTAGCAACGTAAGCCGCTGCACCGCCCGTGGCTGGATCAATCTTTCTAGCTTCAAAGCGGTGTTTCTTTGCGCCTGCTTCTTCACCATCGATTTTAAAAGCCTGCTTCCTAAACTCACCCAAAATCACTGTGGCTTGTTTAGGATCAACAAACAGAATTAGGTGCCAATGCGGTGTCCCATCATGATGCGGCTCTACGGTTCTAATGCCGTAGTAGTGAAGCCCTTTATTACTACACGCCTTGCCAAAAGCGTCAAAAACCGCTCTTAGGTGCTGTTGTGCATCGCGTGGAGTTGGACAGCCAAACGCTTGAAACTTGCCGTTTCTATGGCCTGTTTCTTTATGAATTGCATGATATTTGGACGGGCAAGTTAACGTAATAAAGTAAGCATCATGACCGTGCTCTACCGCCAAACTTTGACAGCCCTTTACTCTCACCATCAACTCGGCTTTACAATGAATCGGATTTGAAATGCTTTTTTCTGCAAGCTGTGAAAGCAAGAATTTCTGCTCATATTGATTTACCGCTTCCATGCTTTCCAAATAAGCACGATTATTTTGTTTTTGCCTTCTGAAACGCTGAATACCCCACCGCGACACATACGCTGATTCTTTATAGCAAACTTGGCCGCACTCCCTGCGGACATTTTCAACGTGTCTATATTGATTCTTAGCTTGACGCTTCCACCATTCTGGCGTGTACATACGCAATATTAAGGCCGCTAGTTTTTCGTCATCGTCCCAGCTATTAAACAGAGCTCTTGCAACCCTTGCCTGATTCTTCACATAATCAAAGAAGTCGTCTCTAAATTTTGCCTGCTTTGACTTTGCCGACATTTCAAAGCGACGACTTTTTTCTTGCGCCCAACTTTCTAACTTATCGGCTGTCAATTCCGCGATCAATTCATCACAGTAAAAGAGACGATCAGACACGCTAACCACCCAAGACAGCGCAGTATTAATGTTTTTCTTTGATAGTCTTTCAGCCTCTCTTTTGACACATGCAGACATAGAGCCAAGCCTCGAAACGATCTTATCTATCTTGATTCTCTTCTCAGATTCACGTAGCCACGTATTAGCTGCTACATATCCTTTTTCTCTATCTAACTCGTCAAGACGCGAGCGATAAAAGCCCACGTGCTGAGGACTTACACCGTCCAGTAAATCAGAGCGCCACTTTATGCACTGTGGGGTTGGAGTAGATAAAATCATCATGCCCACCTAGCAAAAGAATGGCGAAATAAGCCACTTACGAACGATCTTTATATCTCGCTCGCTCATGCTTTTTACCGAATGAATAAAATCAAAATCAAACATGTCTGAGTTACCAAACCAGACCGACCCAAAAAAACGCAACAACACACACTCTTCTTTTGGCCGTCTGTGTAGCACGGTTTGTATTGACTTCATTTTGATGTTGCTTTCTTCTTTATCCCAGTATTGGGACAACTCTGGCGCTGCTTCGAGCATCTTAAAAAAACGATCTTCATTCTCTTCGTTAAACATTTTTTTATACTCCAGATACGATTTAAAAATTTGATCAAAAATAGGGCGTGGTGGCTTGCAAACAATAAAAGCCGCGAGCTGTTCACGGCTTACAGATAAAACACTCATTAATAATCAGCCGCAGCTTCAGCACGTTGCATTTCTTTAACCACATTCACGTAAACCAACCCACCAACAACAGGCTGGTAACGGGCAATAACTCCTGTCTGTAAATCTTTCTTAACTGCACCTTCTGTCTTATCGATCAACAAAGCCCAACGCTTTGGACTCATGTAAGGAGGTAAAGCGGTCATAATTGAATCTTTTTCTATGTCAATTTGTACAAATGACACCCTTCTGGCTACTTTTGATTCTTCATTCATTGGTTTACACTCCTAACCTTGTATAGATGATATCGTTTTGAACCCTTTTATGGTTTCAAATTAACTTTATCAGAATATTAAAGGCCAAATTAGCCAAAGTAAAGGCTGCATTTGAATCCATAAGGGTTTTTAGATGAATAATTCCATTGATGTAATAGAAAGATTGAAAGAAATTCATAATGTATCTAACAATTTGAAACTTTCAGAGGCGTTAGGAGTTAGTAGTAGCGGAGTAAAAAACTGGAAGCTTCGCAATGTAATACCTTACAAAGAAGTTTGTAATGCCGCGTTAGAGTTTGGCGTTTCTCTAGAATGGTTACTAACAGGGAAAGGGGAAAAAATGGAATCAATAAACACAGCGCGTTTATTATCAGTACCCCATTATGCAATACATGCCAGCGCTGGCGGCGGTGCATTAGTTGAAGCCGAAAAGATAGAGCAACACTTGTCATTAAGTCGCGAATGGTTAACACGAGAGGGAATTAACTCGACTGATTTAATCGGTATTTATGCCAAGGGCGACAGCATGGAGCCGACCATAACAAGTGGCGATTCTCTTTTGATTGATAGAGAAAAAAACATGGTAAATAGCGAGGGCGGTATTTACGTTATCAACTATGAAGGTGAACTATTTGTAAAACGTGTTCAAAAATTACTCGATGGTCGCATAGCGGTAACGTCTGATAATAAAAACCACATGAGTATCGAAATTTCAAAGCACGACCTGGAGCGACTTAAAATTATAGGGCGCGTTGTTTGGTTTGGAAGAAAAATGGTGTAAGACAATGATTACAAATACAAAGGATGGTTGGAAAGCAGATTTCAGGGTTGGCGGGGCGAACGGTAAACGATACCGCAAAACTTGCACGACAAAAGCCGAAGCCGAGCGCTATCAAAAATACGTAGAAGGGCAATTTACCACAACAGGCAAAGCATGGACTGAAAAGCCAAAAGACACGCGCCGAATGTCTGAACTATTAGAGCCTTGGTTTTTACTGCACGGCCAGCACTTAAAAGACGGTGAACGCAGGTTATCAAAATTAAGATTGATCATAGATAAATTAAGTAACCCGATAGCGTCCCAGCTTACGCCCATAGCTTTTTCAAGATATAGAGCAACACGGACAAAGGAAGGCATTAAACCAAAAACGCTTAATAATGAACTTGGTTATTTAACCTCGCTGTATAACTCATTACGTAAAGCGGGTGAGATCGATTACCCAAACCCATTATCTGAAATTGATAATATCAAGGTGCCAGAGAACGAACTCTCTTATTTAACCAATGAGCAAATAATAGAGTTAATGGATTCAATAGGGGAATGTGACAACCCACATGTTGAGCTAATAACGCTGATTTGCCTTTGCACTGGTGCAAGATGGGGAGAAGCGGAAGGACTAACAGAACAACGAGTACACCATGGCCGTGTGACGTTCACCGATACAAAGAACGGCAAGAACAGAACCATACCGATTCCACAATGGTTATTTGATCGTTTAAAAGATCATGCAAAAACGACAACAGGTAACAATTTATTTACTAGTTCAATCGGGGCGTTTAGAAGGGCATTAAGAAGAACAAACATAGAGCTACCTGCAGGGCAAGCCGCCCATGTTTTACGTCACAGCTTTGCAAGCCATTTTATGATGAACGGCGGTAACATACTGACACTACAAAGGGCACTTGGTCACAGTGACATAAGAATGACCATGAGATACTCGCATTTAGCGCCCGATCACTTACAGGATGCTGTAACGCTCAATCCGATTGAAGGAAGCGGAATTACAGGCATAAAAAAAGCCGCGTAAGCGGCTTTCTTAATTGATCTTATGGACATTCTATGGACACTTTGTGATTTGTGTCTTATAAACCCCTGTAAAATCAATAGCTTAAGTGGTGGAGGCGGGGGGGATCGAACCCCCGTCCGTCAGTCCTCTGCCATCGGCTCTACATGCATAGTCACTTCTATTATTTGACCACGAACCGCCCGAAGGACAGGGTGTTAATGGCGAGCCTACTTAGTCTTAGAACCTTATCCCTAGGCGGGGCATCGATTAGCATCTCGTAATTTATGATACTGTCGATTCTCTGGCTACAAGCAACCTGAGGACAGCACTTTAGCAGGGGTTTAGGCTGCTAAAGAGTAGTTTTCGTCGTTTGCGACTATTAAAATGGTATGGGGGATTTACGAGATCACATACCGCTCTCGACATGCACCTTTGGGTTTGTAACCGACGTCGAAACCATGTCGCCCCCAAAAAGTAGGCTGATTCTAGCGTAAAGTGTATCTATACGCTAGCAGCAAGATCGAAATAACACATTTATGCACTGTGTTTCATCAATCTTTCTTTATCTCGTGCCCAGTCACGGTCACGTTCAGTATTACGTTTGTCGTGGTCTTGTTTACCTGTTACTAGGGCAATCTCACATTTGATGTGATTGCCTTTCCAATAAAGTGCCATCGCCGCGCAGGTTTTACCTTTTTGTTCGGTAATCTGGATGATTTTATCCAATTCTTTTCGGTTTAGTAGCAGTTTACGTTTGCGGATAGGATCACAGACGACATGGGTAGATGCGCTTAGTAATGGGGTAATGCGAGCTCCGATGAGCCAAGCTTCATTTTGATGAATGATAACAAAGGCGTCAACGAGTTGAGCTTTACCTTCACGCAGGCTTTTTACTTCCCAACCTTCAAGGCATATACCCGCTTCAAATTTTGTATCAACAAAATAATCATGGCGCGCACGTTTATTTAAGGCAATGGTGCCTGTACTGGTGGATTTTTTCTTAGCTTTACTCATGGGTCAGAATTATACGACTCTAGGTTGGAAAAACCTATGCTTTTCTTGAGCTCAGGCGCTTAATGTTAGAGAATTCACACTTTTTAAGAAAGTTTATTCTTTAATTGTTTAAGGTGGCGGGTTAATTCGCTCACATTAGACGGTTAATAAAATCTTATAAGAGCTTAATTTATGCCTGAAAGTCGTTGTATGCAAGGAATTTGGTCCAGCCCTTGGTTGTTTATTTTGGCTGCAAGTGGTTCTGCGGTCGGCCTTGGCAATATATGGAAGTTCCCTTACATGGTTGGAGAGAACGGTGGAGGTGCATTTCTTTTTGTGTATTTGTTGTGCCTCTTACTTGTCGGGTTGCCTGTGTTAATTGCTGAAGTGGCATTAGGGCGTTCGGTTCGTTCTAATCCTATTGATACGATAAACGATTTGCATGAACGGCATATTGTGACCAAAGGATGGGTCTTTGTTCCATATTTGGCGGGGTTGGCCGGTTTTCTAATCCTGAGCTTTTACAGTGTGATTGCTGGTTGGGCGTTAGCTTTTTTTGAACGTTCGTTAAAGGGCGTTTTTAAAGGTGTTACGAAAGACGAAACGCAGGGTATTTTCAGTACGTTAGTTGGTACCCCTACTGAAATGTTAGCGTGGCATTCGGTGTTTGTTCTGCTTGTTATTCTTTGTGTTGGGCAATCGGTAACCCGTGGTTTGGCTATGTTGGTAAAAATACTGTTGCCAGTATTGATTGTCATGCTGTTTGGTTTGTCTATTTACTCCTCCATAGTGGGGGATTTTGATAAAACAGTGTCTTTCTTGTTTTCGTGGAATTGGAATCAAATTACCCCTGATGTGGTGCTTGCGGCTGTCGGGCATGCTTTTTTTAGTTTGAGCATTGGTATGGGGGGGATGTTTGCGTATGCCGCGTACATGAGTAAGCACATGTCGATCGCACGGGCCTGTACGATTGTTGTGGGGGTGGATACTTTGGTTGCGATTTTGGCCGGGCTTGTTGTTTTACCTTTGGTGTTTTCATTGAATATTGATGTGGATACTGGCCCAAGTTTAACCTTTGTGTCTTTGCCTGTTGCCTTTGGGCGTTTGCCCGGAGGTTTGTTTGTCGGTGCGATTTTCTTTTTACTGCTTATTTTGGCGGCATTAACGTCAGCGATTTCCATGCTGGAGTTGTTTGTGTCTTGGTTGCATGAGCGCTTTTATGTGAGTCGTTTAAAAGCGGCATTTGGCTTAGGTGTGGGTGTGTGGTTATTGGGTTTTATTAGTTTATTATCCTTGAATGAATGGAAAGATATCCATATTTTTGGCTTCATTATTTTTGACTTTTTAGATAAGTTTACTTCGTTGATTTTGCTGCCAATGATTGCGCTTTTACTCAGTGTTTTGGTGGCGTTGCGCATCCCTCGGAATATGTTAGAAAATGAATTAATCACACGCAATCCGAAGCATTTTAAGTGGTGGTATAATGTTTTGAAGTTTTGCAGCATTCCCATAATGGTAGTGATTACTGTTGGTGGTTGGATAGGAGTATAGAGTGAGTAAAATCGAAAGGTCTGCCTATGTAAATTACAGTTGTGAACAGATGTTTGATCTTGTGAACGATATTAAGACATACCCACAGTTTTTACCGGGATGCTTAAGTTCTGCGCTGGTGTCTCAAACGGAGGAAACAATAGTAGCAACACTGGAAGTGGGGAAAGGCCCTGTGAAGCAGTCTTTTACTACAAAAAATACGCTGAAAAATGTGAATAGAATCGAAATGAATTTGGTGGAAGGGCCGTTTAAAAAATTAAATGGCGTTTGGATGTTTACTCATCTATCGGATGACAGTTGTAAAATTGCACTCTCTTTGGAGTTTGAGTTGAATGGTATGTTGAAGCTGGCCTTTGGCGGTGTGTTCAGTCAAGTTGCTAATTCAATGGTTGAAGCATTTAGTAATAGAGCGAAGGTTGTGTATGGCGGATAAAATACATGTAGAAGTGGCCTATGCACTTCCAGAAAAACAAAAAATTATAGCGATGGATGTGGCAGAAGGTTGTACCGTACGTGAAGCGGTGTTGATGTCGAATATGAACGCTTTTTTTCCTGAAGTGGATTTAAACACGATTAAAGTCGGTATTTTTGGTAAATCGGTGCGTGCGCCTGAAACTCAGGTTATTAAAGCAGGTGAGCGAGTTGAGCTTTATCGAGAGCTGAAGATTGACCCAAAACAAGCTCGGGCCAATCGCGCTGCAAAATCGGGTAAATAAAAAATTACTCCGTCTGGTCTATATTGACTAAGCGGCCGCGTTCAAAAGTAAGAGTAAGTTTGTTCACCTCACTTTTTTTGGTTTTATCCGTTGCGTAGGTGGATGAATATAAATAGCGCCACTCATTTGGTGTGAATGAATCGTTTATTGCAGGCGTACCAAGCAAAAAGGTGACTTGTTGTTCCGTCATGCCCAGTTGCAGTTGGGCAACGTCGTCTGCTTTTAGGACATTTCCTTGTGGCACAGGGGCTTTGTAAGCATCAGGAAATAGGCTGCAAGCACTGAGTGTGAAGACGGTTGTTAAAGCAATTAATGTTTTTTTCATTTGTTTAATCCTAATTTAGATCAACTAATGATAAAGTAATTAAAAATAAGTTCGAGTAGAGAATAGTCAATGACAAACGAAAATCAAGAACTCAAGAAAGCTGGTCTTAAAGTAACTTTGCCAAGAGTAAAGATTTTACAGATATTAGAAGGCTCGGATGGTCTGCATTTAAGTGCTGATGATGTTTATCGAAAATTACTGGATCAAGGTGAAGATGTTGGTTTAGCAACCGTTTACCGTGTACTAACTCAATTTGAAAGCGCAGGTTTGGTTATGCGTCATCATTTTGAAGCGGGTACTGCGGTGTTTGAAATTGCTCAAGAAGATCACCATGATCATATGATTTGCTTAGATACGGGTAAAGTCATTGAGTTTTGCGATCCGATTATCGAACAACGTCAACAAGAAATTGCGGCTGAACACGGTTATATAATCGAAGATCATAATTTGATTTTGTATGTGAAGCCAAAAGCTTAGTTAAACACGTTGTTAAGCAGATGGGTGAAAAACCACTTAGTGAGTTACCTGAAGTGACCTCATTAGGTGGTTTTTTTATGTCTTTTTTATAACGGTTTTCTCATTGAAGATGGACATTATCTAGCATTTCTTTTGCATGGGCCAATGTTTGTTGAGTGAGCTCTAAGCCACCGAGTAAGCGAGCAATCTCTACGGTGCGGTCTTTAGCTCTTAACGTGGTGACTGCAGAGGAAGTTTGCTGTTCTTCGACTTCTTTTTTCACCAATAAGTGCTGGTGGCCTTGAGCGGCAACTTGTGCCAAATGGGTCACGCAGAAAACTTGGCCTTTTGAACCTACCGATCTGAGCATGCGTCCAACAACTTCAGCAATACCACCGCTGATGCCGACGTCTACTTCATCAAAAATAAGGGGCGGAATAGTGGATGTGCTGGCCGTTACAACTTGGATGCCTAAGCTGATTCTTGACAGTTCACCACCTGATGCAACTTTTCGCAGAGGCTGCGCTGGTTGCCCTGGATTGGAGGCAATCATGTATTCAATATCTTCAAAACCACTACTGCTTACTTCATCGAGTGGGAGGCAATGAATTTGAAACTGCGCATAAGGCATTCCCAAGGCATGAATTTGCTCTTCTACTTTGCTCGAAAGTCGATCTTTTGCTTGAATCCTGAGTTCTGTAAGTTCAGTCGCGATGTCTGTTAGTTTCTGATAAATCTGTTCTTCTTTTTCTTTTAGCGTGTCTAAATTTTCGTGACTACCTAACACGTCATTTAAATCGGCTGTAATGCTTTCTTGAAGTATCAATAGCATTTCAGGCGATGTTTTGTGCTTGCGTGCGGTGTTGTAAATGTCACTTAGGCGTTGTTCTACCTCGGCCAAGCGAGAAGGGTCTTGCTCTAATGTGTCTTGATAATGGGAAAGGCTATCACAGGCTTCTTCAATCTGAATTAGGGCCTCATTCATTAAATCGCATGCACTTTGTAATTGAGGTGTGCGAGTTTGAATACTGGATGCGGTTAATACAGCATGATTCAACAAAGTTTGAATATTGTTGTTTTCATCTTCCGATAAAATAAGGCTAGTTTGATAGGCTTTTTGTTGGGCGTCGGCAACGGTAGCGAGGAAGCTTTGTTCATCTTCCAGCGCTTTCAGCTCTCCTTCTTTTAGCGCGAGTTGCTCCAATTCTTGGACTTGATAGGAAAGCAGTTGAATACGAGCTTCTTGGTCTGCTGATCGATTGAGTTGGGCGTTGAGTTCTGTTTTGATTTGTTTCCAGTCATGGAAATGTTTTTTGACCTCCTGAGCCAGAGGCTCTAACCCTCCGAAGGCATCCAATTGGGCTCTCTGGGCGCTTTTTTTCAATAATGACTGGTGTTCGTGTTGACCGTGTATGTCTATTAGATGCGAACCTACGGACTTTAAATCAGCCAATGCGCAAGGGCGGTTGTTTATATAGGCTTTTGATTTACCTTCTTTGGTGACAATACGACGCAGGCTGCAATGTTGGTCAGACTCTAGGTCCCTTTCTTGTAACCATTTTTGAATGGCGACGTTTTCGCTCACATCGAACGTTGCGTTAATTTCTGCTTTATTTTCCCCATGTCTAACCACGCCACTGTCTGTTCTTGCGCCAAGACATAGGGACAATGCATCTACCATAATGGATTTACCCGCACCTGTTTCTCCGGAAATGACTGTCATTCCCTTGCGGAATTCAAGTTCGAGTGACTCAACAATAGCAAAATTAGTAATTGATATATTGGTTAACATGGTTATTTGCTCTCCATGAGGGATGTGTATGCGCTTTGTTTAATATAAATCTGAAAACACATGGTTATTTATACAGTATTTTGTTGTTTTTTGACAAGGGTTGGCAATAAAAAAAATTCCCTTAAATTTAATGAGGATTTGCTATTGAAAGGTAGAACCCAATCCCCATATATCCCACACAGACAATGAACACGTTCTGTTATTTGGAGGAAGTAATGAGTGATAAGCAAAAAAATTCGTCTTTTGACGCGGAGCAAGATTTGAATAACGAAGCAGAAAACATTCAATCAGAGAATGTAGAGTCTATTGTAGAGCCAGAGTCTGAAGTGTTTTCTTCAGAGTTTGATGAGCAACTGTCCTTTGCTTTAGAAGAAGCGACTAAATACAAAGAAGCGGCGCTACGTGCGCAAGCTGATGTGCAAAATATTCGTCGTCGTGCGGATTTGGACATCGAGAAAGCGCATAAATTTGGTTTAGAAAAATTCGCTAAAGAAGTGATTGTAGTAGCAGACAATTTAGAGCGAGCGTTAAGTTCTACGGAAAAATCGGAAGGTGAAGATTTAGTACGTGAAGGCGTTGAATTAACGTTGAAAAGCTTAGTTGAAACATTATCTCGCTTTGAAGTTAAAGCGGTTGACCCTCATGGCGAACCCTTTAGCCCAGATTTTCATCAAGCCATTACTATGGTGCCGAATCCTGATTTAGAACCGAACACTGTTATGGACGTTATTCAGAAAGGTTACACCTTGCACGGTCGTTTATTACGTCCAGCAATGGTCGTTGTTTCAAGCGCGGCGTAATACTCTGTCACTTTTTTGACACTGATTGGTTGAAATGCTCAAAAGAGCACCCAAATACAGAATTAACAAATGTAATAACTGATTTTTACTGGAGAAAAAACCATGGGTAAAATCATTGGTATAGATTTAGGTACAACAAACTCTTGTGTTTCCGTATTAGACGGTGACAAAGCTCGTGTAATTGAAAATGCTGAAGGCGATCGAACCACCCCATCCATTGTTGCGTATGCAGAAGATGGTGAAATTTTGGTTGGTCAATCAGCAAAACGTCAAGCTGTAACAAACCCAACACATACTTTATTTGCGGTTAAGCGTTTGATTGGTCGTCGTTTTAAAGATGATGTTGTACAAAAAGACATCTCTATGGTGCCATACAAAATTATTCAAGCAGAAAATGGCGATGCGTGGGTTGAGGCAAAAGGCGATAAGAAAGCTCCACCACAAATTTCTGCTGAAGTTTTGAAAAAAATGAAGAAAACAGCAGAAGACTATCTTGGTGAGACTGTGTCTGAAGCGGTTATCACGGTTCCTGCTTACTTCAATGACTCTCAGCGTCAAGCAACAAAAGACGCGGGCAAAATTGCTGGTCTTGAAGTGAAACGTATAATCAATGAGCCAACAGCAGCTGCATTGGCATACGGTTTAGATAAAAATGCTGGCGATTCTGTTATCGCTGTATACGACCTTGGTGGTGGTACATTTGATATTTCTATTATTGAAATCGCAGACGTTGATGGTGAGAAGCAATTCGAAGTATTAGCGACAAACGGTGATACGTTCCTAGGCGGTGAAGATTTTGATATGCGTGTTATTGAATTCCTAGCAAGCGAATTCAAAAAGCAATCAGGTATTGATCTTCATAATGATCCGTTAGCTCTACAACGTTTGAAAGAAGCGGGTGAGAAAGCGAAAGTTGAGTTGTCTTCTGCTACCCAAACAGAAGTTAACTTACCTTACATCACTGCTGATGCAAGTGGTCCAAAACACTTAAACGTGAAATTGACTCGTTCTAAACTTGAATCTTTGGTTGAAGAGTTGGTTACTAAATCTCTTGAGCCTTGTCGTCAAGCGTTGAAAGATGCGGACTTGAACGCATCTGACATCAATGAAGTTATTTTGGTTGGTGGGCAGACTCGTATGCCTTTAGTTCAAACTAAAGTAACAGAGTTCTTTGGTAAAGAACCACGTAAAGATGTAAACCCAGATGAAGCAGTTGCAATTGGTGCTTCTATCCAAGGTGCGGTGCTTGCGGGTGACGTTAAAGACGTTCTTTTGTTAGATGTAACGCCTTTGTCTCTTGGTATCGAGACTATGGGTGGTGTGATGACAGCGTTGATCGAGAAAAACACAACGATCCCAACGAAGAAATCACAAACGTTCTCTACAGCAGAAGACAACCAGAATGCGGTAACAATTCACGCAGTTCAAGGTGAGCGTAAGCAAGCCGCTCAGAATAAATCGCTAGGTCGTTTCGATTTGGCTGAGATTCCACCGGCTCCACGCGGCGTGCCTCAAATCGAAGTAAGTTTCGATATTGATGCCAATGGTATCTTGAGTGTGTCAGCGAAAGACAAAGCAACAGGCAAAGAACAATCGATCGTGATCAAAGCATCTTCTGGTCTAAGTGATGAAGAAGTTGAACAAATGGTTCGTGATGCTGAAGCAAATGCTGAAGAAGATCGTAAGTTTGAAGAGCTTGTTCAAGTGCGTAACACTGCTGATGGCATGATCCACGCGACGCGTAAAACATTGACTGATGCTGGTGATAAAGCGACGGCAGAAGAAAAAGAAGCGATCGAGAAAGCGATTACTGAATTAGAAGAAGCGTTAACATCCAATGATAAAGAAGCAATCGAAGAGAAAACCACGGCGTTGACTCAAGCTTCTGGAACATTAGCTCAGAAAATGTATGCGGAAGCAGAGGCAGCGGAAGCTGGTGAGCAACCAACAGGTGAAGAAACGAAACAGGATGATGCTGTTGATGCTGAATTCGAAGAAGTAAAAGACGAGAAAAAATAAACCGTCACAAATCTAAACTGTTTGGTTTGGGTTTTCGCTAATAACAAAACACGGTCAATGTCCGTGTTTTGTTATTTATTAAACGGGCGTTTCCCATGCTTGTTTATAGATAATATGACTGTATCTACTTTCGACTTTACTTTCCAGGATCGCCTGTTATGAGCAAAAGAGATTATTATGAAGTGCTTGGGGTAGCACGTGGCGCAGATAAAAAAGAGATCAAAAAAGCGTATCGATCTCTCGCCAATAAATACCACCCAGATAAAAATCCAGACAATACTGAAGCTTTGGAAAAATTCAAAGAAATTGGTGAAGCCTATGAAGTTCTTTCTTCTGAAGAAAAGCGATCTGCTTACGACCAATATGGCCATGATGCGGTAAACGGTCAAGGTGGCGGTTACGGTGGTGCTCAAGGTGGTTTCAGTGATATCTTTGGGGACGTTTTTGGTGATATCTTCGGCGGTGGTGGGCAAGGTGGTGGCGGTAGTCGTGCTCGACGTGGCTCTGATCTTCGCTACACGTTGGAGCTGGATTTAGAGCAAGCTGTTTGGGGCTGCGATGAAAAAATTCGCATTCCAACTTTGGTTGATTGTAAGCCATGTGGTGGCAGTGGTGCTAAACCCGGTACTAAGCCTGTTACTTGCCCTACTTGTCAGGGGCAAGGCCAAGTACGCATGTCTCAAGGTTTTTTCTCTGTACAACAAACTTGCCCACAGTGTCATGGTCAAGGCCAGATTATTTCTGATCCATGTAAATCATGTAATGGACAAGGGCGTACTCAAGAGTCCAAAACTTTATCCGTGAAAATCCCTGCAGGCGTCGATACGGGTGATCGTATTCGTTTGTCTGGAGAAGGTGAAGCGGGTGCTCACGGTGCTCCTGCTGGTGACTTGTTTGTACAGGTATCAGTAAAACCACATGCTATTTTTGAGCGTGATGGTGCGAATTTGCATTGCGACGTACCAATTGGTTTTGCAAAAGCCGCTCTAGGTGGTGAGATTGATGTACCTACATTAGATGGCCGTGTTCGCTTGAAAGTAACGGCAGAATGTCAAACAGGCAAACTGTTCCGTTTACGTTCGAAAGGGGTGAAACCTGTTCGTGGTGGTCCTGTGGGTGATTTGATCTGTCGCGTTATTGTTGAAACGCCAGTAAACCTAACGGAAAGGCAAAAAGAGCTTTTACAAGAGTTTGACGATAGCATGGGAGAAGGCTCTAGCCATTCCCCTAAGCAATCGAGTTGGTTTGATGGTGTGAAGAAATTTTTTGATGAGATCAAAAAATAAAACACGAAAAAGCTAATCCAAGAAGGGGCTTACTTTGCCCCTTTTTCTTTTAAGATAAAGTCAATGTGATGTCTTAATAAGCTAGCAGCATTAGTGAAGCTATTATTATTAGGAATAATAAAATCCGCTTTGTTTCTAATCTCTAATGTTTTCAATGCCGCTTGTCTTACATGACGCATATAGCGACTGGTTACTTCGTTAACATTACGGCCACGTTCTGCAATATCACGCTTTAAGCGCCGAACGACAGCGATGTCTAAATCGGTATCAACAAACAATAGATAATCTACGGCATCACGTACACCTTGATCTTGGAACATCATGTGGCCTTCAACAAGCACAACATGAGTTGGGTCTAGATTACGATAGCCAACACGCTTGTGTTGAGAGTGGTCGTAAATAGGGATTTCATTTGGCTGTTGGCGATTTTTGCAATTGTGAATTGCGAGAGTAAGACTTTCAACATCTAAGGCGTTAAGATCATCGAAATTATATACGTCAGGGTCGATGCTTCCACATCCTTTGTAAAAATTATCTTGGCAAATAACGGTGATTTTGTCGTCATGCCCTTCTGCTAGTAGAGCACAAAGACGGCTTTTTCCGCTGCCAGATACACCTGTTATGCCAATAACGAGCGCCATAGAGTACCTCAAAAATAAAGTTAAGTTAGGCTTTTACTGTAGTGAAACAGTTGACTAAGCTATTATATCAGATTGATTCAATATTGCTTTCCTAGTCTGACGACTCGGCATAATAGAGATTTAAAAAATGACAATTTTTCAGGATAGAGCGCATTTTTTGAAGATGATGGTTATATCATTTCTTCTGTTTTTTTGCGTGACTTCAGGCGCATTCAATGAAGATGCAGGCGAAAAGCCGGAACCGAAAGTTTATTCTAAGGAAGCAGAGCTTTTTGGTTTAAAAATCAATAATTTATCTCAGTCTGAATTTGAGGGGCAGTTGAAGAAAATGGGTTTGAATTCTTTCCCTAGCTTTCGAAAAGGCATTGCCAGTTACAGCTTGGGAGAAGAGGGTATTCTGGGTGTTCGTTCATTAACTGTTGTATATAATAAGTCAAAATACATTGAGAAAATAGTACTTGTTGGTGTTGTTAAAAGTAATGAAAAACGAAAAGCATTAGGTTCATTGCTGATTAATAAATACGGCGCTCCAACGGTTGGTTTTGTTAATCAAGGGTTTGGCATGGCGCAATGGTTATTTGGTGATGGTACGCTAATTGAGTTACGAAATACTACTTTTGATGTTTCTATGTCTTATGTTGACCGATCACCTAAAGTGCCACCCTTGTCTGGTGAGATTGATGTGGAGTTATTACAGAAGAAAATACAGAGTTCAAAATAGCTCTGTGTTTATTTTGTTGCACGTTACATTTATGTTGCCAACATCGTGATTTTGAGAAAAATGGTTTAAGAAAAGCCAGTTAAAGGGCTATGTGTTATAAGGAAGGCAATGCAAATGAGTAGGATATATGGGTGATTGAATTTTTCTTACGTTTGAATGGTCAACTAGCCCATTTGATGACACCCTATATTAATGATATCTCGCTCGCGTTAGTCGCGACAGTATTGGTGATCTATGGGGACAAGTTGAACCAAGTTCTAAAACGGGTGGTGTCTGGGTGGGCATTTGTTGCCAGAGTATTGGCGTTTACGCTTATGTGTACATTTGGTTATGGTCTACTTACGGTATGGGTTCAACCGTTTGTGCAGGCCGCCTTACTTGCCGTAACTTTTGTTTATCGACCGCTCTTTATTGTGTCTTGTTTTGCTATTTTAGGGTTTCTTGCAGAAAGAAGACGTCAATTATAAAAAAATAACATGTAATTTTTATTCATGTAAGTGATGATATTACAACATTTCTCGTGTTCTTTTTTCTCTATCCGCTGTCTCTGTTATCAAATGTAGTAAACTTTCTTTTATGTTTGTTTTGTTCCGTTCTTTGTATGAGAATTACTTACCAAACTGCTGATTTTATTGGTTTTTTGTAGTCTATTTACAATTTGTCTTGCCTCTAAAGGGTAGGTAGACTTCGTCGGTATTGATACAACGTAAAGACTCTTAGGGGCGAATAATGACAAATACTTGGTTACAAACGCTTTCTCACGTGGAATCTTTGATTCCTGTTTTAGGTAAACTTGGTCGTGAGCAAGAGGTTAAAGTTGAACTGGCAGGTCAGCCGTTAATGTCTGATTCCGTTACGGCTCTGATGACAATTCTTGACCAGTATCCAGAAATTGACCTTGTTAAAACCCTTGAATTGCTTACTGATCTTCAATCCACTTCCATTCGTAATACCACTGTTGATCTAGAAAGCTTAATTGCTGATAAGGATGTGGAAAGCTTATTTTCTCAGAGTGTGTCTTCAACGGTTCAAATTCCAGTTGTTTTATACGGATTTGGTCGTATTGGTCGATTGGTTGCCCGCCGTATGTGCGCACTTGGTCATACCACACCTGGTATGAAGTTGGCCGCGATTGTTGTTCGTAGAGCTGGAGATAAAGACCTTAAGAAAAGAGCAAGTCTGCTGAAATTTGATTCGGTTCACGGTACGTACGATGGTGTTGTAAAAGCAGATGAAGAGCATTCAAGTCTGTTGATAAATGGTCAGACGGTTAAAGTGATTTATGCCTCTCATCCTAGTGAAGTGGATTACGAATCCTATGGTATTAACAATGCGTTGTTAGTAGACAATACGGGCATGTGGCGTGACCATGATGGATTGAGTGTGCATCTTAAGCGTCCAGGCGTTGATCGAGTGGTATTAACAGCGCCTGGCAAACAAATGAAGAATGTTGTTTATGGTGTCAATAACAATGATATCTCTTTAGATGATCAAATCGTATCAGCGGCATCTTGTACGACCAATGCAATCACACCAATTTTATCTGTATTAGAAAAAGAGTACGGTATTGAGTCTGGTCATGTTGAAACCGTTCATGCGTACACCAATGACCAAAATTTAATTGATAATGTGCATAAAGGTGATCGTCGTGGCCGTGCCGCTTCACTTAATATGGTGATGACGGAAACGGGTGCGGCAAAAGCGGTATCTAAAGCCATTCCTTCTCTAGAGGGGAAATTAAGTGGCAGTGCGATCCGTGTTCCTGTTATCAATGTATCTATTGCTGTGTTAAGTATCAGGTTAGAAAAAGAGGTCACTGTTGGGCAAATCAATCGCTTATTGCAATCGGCATCGAGTGCGGCGGAGTTCTCCGGTCAAATCGGTTTTAGCGAAGAGGCGGATGCTGTATCATCTGATTTTATTGGCAGTACCCAAGCAGGTGTGTTGGATTCACTTTCAACAAAAGTTCGCGGCTGTCAGGCAACACTGTATGTTTGGTATGACAATGAGTTCGGTTACAGTTGTCAAGTGGTTCGTTTGATGGAACAGTTAGCTAAACAAGCGTTATCTGTCGCTAATGAGGTTGATACAGAGCCTGCTGCAGCTTAGTACTCTAGCCATTTGAATAGTATCTAAAAGAGCGGCTGGAATAGGCCGCTTTTTTTTGTTTAAAGAATGATGTTTTTAATAGGCATAAAAAAACCGGACATAAAGTCCGGTTTAAGCAAAAGTAACCAGTAATGACAGAGAGTTCACCTTGTGGGTTTGTGCTCTTTCCATTAAAGCTGTGGGGGCGATTAATGGAGTCTATAGAAGATAATGTCATCTATATTTACTAGCCAATTTAGGTCGCTGTGTTCCTAAATTCAGAGGTCATTGTAGTTTTTTTTGAATGGTTTACAAACGATATGATCTATACCCTTGCATTAGTTATTCTAATACAATTATTTTGCTGTACTGTATAGACTCTTTTAAAATAATCTTGCATTTAAGTAGTAACGCCTTTAGTTATGTTTATTACCTAAATGAGTAAAGGGTGTGTGTGGAAAAGGAAAATAAATGCATCAGCTTCCATTGGCAACGTTATACACATTTGATGTGTCAGCAAGGCATTTGAGTTTTACTAAAGCCGCAGAGGAGTTGCATGTTACTCAAGGTGCGGTGAGCCAGCAGATTAGACTACTGGAATCCCGATTAGGCTTTGCTTTGTTTATACGGCAACACCGTCGTTTATCCCTTACTCTTAAAGGGGCTCAATTGGCGGTGCATCTCCAGAAAAGCTTTAATGATATTGAGTCGATTATTAAAGAGTTACAAGAAGAGGAGTGCGATCACATTCTTACGTTGTCTGTTATTCCTTCCTTGGCAACAAAATGGCTAATACCTAGGTTGGGTCGTTTACAGGAAGCCTGTCCAGAGCTTCAACTGCGAATACAAGCCAGTGATAAAGAGGTGAACTTCCATAGAGACAGAATTGATGTCGCTATCCTGAATAGTCACCTTCATAATGGAAAAGATTTTCATCAACCGCTCCTGGTAGACAAGGTATTCCCTGTTTGTAGCCCTGCTTTTGTTAAAGAACACAATCTAACTTCGGCAGATCAGCTTTCTACTGTTGCTTTATTGAACGACGATTCTGAATGGAAGTTTTCTACACCGTGTGCGGAATGGGAAAATTGGTTAAACATTGCTGGAGTTAAAGGGGTGAAGCCATCAAAAGGGGTGAGTTTTAACCGAGGTGACTTGGCGGTTCAAGCGGCTCTTGCTGGCCAAGGTGTGGCCTTAGGTCGAACACCTTTAGTGATCGATGATATTCGAGAAGGTCGTTTGGTTAAGCCATTTAAAGAAGAGCTGGACATGGGAAATGTCTATTTATTTGTCTGCCCAGAGGAATATCGTACACGGCCTTATGTGCAAAAGCTGCTGCACTGGTTGAATGCAGAGTTCCACAATGATTTGTCTAATACGATATCGCTTGAGTAAAGTAAAGGTGAGTGTACAGTATTCAGAAAGAGGTAGTATACAGCCCTTTATTTTAAGCTAAAGGACTGAGTGGTTTATTGCCAATGATCTAAAATGAGTTTCACTGAAATGGCCAAGCACATCATAATCACCATGGGTCTAATCAGTTTGCTACCTTTCGTGATGACAAGACGTGAACCAACTTGTGCTCCTACCCATTGTCCCGCACCCATAGCGATGCCTAACCCCCAGATAATGTTTCCAGTGAATGCAAAAATAAACAAAGACGACACATTACTTGTGGCGTTAAGTACCTTCGTTTGAGCGGTCGCTGTGATCAAGGTGGCACCCATAAAACATAAGTAGGCTGTAGAGAAAAAGGCGCCAGTGCCAGGGCCAATAAGACCATCGTAGAAACCAATACTGCTACCAATAATAAGAGCGAACGCGGTTTGGCTAAGAGATACTTTGCTGGCAACGTAAGGTTGAAGCTTAGGTAAAAAGAAAAAGAAAACAGCAACGAGAATTAAGATAACAGGAATGATTTTAATAAGTGCTTTGCTGTCTAAATAAGAAACCAGCAAGGTTCCTACTACGCTACCTATGGCCGTCATAATAATGGCTAGCCACATTTTTGATAAATCCACTTGGCCCGTTTTAATGAAGTGTGCCGAGGCGGAAAGAGTTCCTGCACAGCCTTGTAATTTATTGGTTGCCAGTGCTTCGGCAGGAGACAGTCCAGCGGCTAACAATACAGGGACAGTGATTAATCCCCCTCCACCAGCAATGGCGTCTATTGCTCCTGCAAAAACAGCAACCGCAATTAATAGAAGGTACAGCTCAAGAAAAAATCCAAGTAATTCAATGTCCATAATGTTGAGCAGACGTCCTTTAAAGTGTATTAATGGCTTATTTGGAGTATATAAAAAGCCACTAGGATCATAGATCACTAGTGGTTATATTGAATATTTTATCGAGGTATTTAGAGGGGAATGCAACCCCTTAAACAGGGGAATTACGTCGCTGCTAGATACTTCTCCAGAGCAGACACTTCTTCTTCAGTAAATTCAATGCCAAGTTTCGATCGTCTCCAAAGAATGTCTTCTGCAGAGTATGCCCATTCGTGTGCGACAAGGTAATCAACTTCTGCTTGGTATAATTGTTGGCCGAAGTGTTGGCCCAATTCTTCAATATTGCTTTTTCCTGCTAAGAAAGTATCACACAATGATCCGTAGCTGTTTGCATAGCGGTAAGCCAGTTTAGACGATAGAAAAGGGAAACGTTGGGTTAATTCCGTTGCATAATTCTCTAAGCTTCCGTTTAAATCACCACCGGGCAAAACTTCTTTATCTGTCCATGGCTTCCCAAGAGTTGGGTAGTATTTTGATAAATCTTCCATAGCGGATAGAGCAAGTTTACGGTAGGTTGTGATTTTGCCGCCAAAAATACTCAGCAAAGGTGCTGCTCCATTTTCATCGGCTACGTGCAGCGTGTAATCACGAGTCACAGCAGAAGCATCACTTGATTCATCTTCTAGAAGAGGGCGAACACCTGAATACGTCCACACAACATCGTCATTGCTAAGCTGCTTCTTAAAGTGCTTATTGGAAACCGATAAAATGTAGTCCGTTTCAGCTTGGGAAATCGTCACTTTGGATGGATCGCCTTTATACTCCTCGTCGGTTGTTCCTATTAGAGTGTAATTTTCACGATAAGGAATGGCAAAGACGATGCGTTTGTCCTCGTTTTGCATGATGAACGCATTGGATTCTGAGTACAGTCTTGGTACAACAATGTGACTGCCTTTTATCATGCGGATGCCATAAGGTGCTTTTTGCTGCAAGCCCGTCTGAATGAAAGAAGAAACCCATGGGCCTGCTGCGTTGACTAAACCATTGGCTGTTACGGTAATGATTTCATCAGAATTTTGTTTTTTCAGCTCGATTTTCCACTTCCCATCAATGCGTTTTGCACTGATACAACGGGTTCTATCAAGAATTTGAGCGCCGTGCTTTTGTGCAGACAGAGCGTTTAATACGACAAGGCGTGCATCATCAACCCAGCAATCAGCGTATTCAAACCCTTTTGTTATTTCACTTTTTAATGGGCTAGACGCGCCGTATTTAACGCCTTTTGAACCAGCCAGTGCTTCACGCTTACCAAGGTTGTCATATAAAAATAGACCTAAACGAATGAGAAACGCAGGCCTTAGGTGTGGGCGGTGTGGCATTTGGAAACGCAGAGGCGTCACAATATGCGGTGCTATTTTCAATAATACTTCACGTTCATTCAATGCTTCTTTTACTAAGCGGAACTCATAATGCTCTAAATAGCGTAAGCCACCGTGTATAAGTTTACTGCTATTAGACGACGTCGCGTTAGCGAGATCGTTCATTTCACATAGGCCAACACTTAGGCCTCTTCCAGCAGCATCTGCGGCAATCCCCGTGCCGTTTATGCCACCACCAACAACAAAAAGATCGAAATGTGTATTAGACATTATGTAATACCTACTGAATTAGCGAATGTGAACTTTAAATGTTGTAAAACGAACATTATGAGAGATGAAAGAGTAAATCAAACTTACTTTTTAAGCAAGATGTGTTGGAAAAACGATCAGAACCTCTTTTTTAGGAAAAGTTATACTTGAGGCATAGTGTTTTTAGTGCAGATTTCGAGTTCAATATCGTGTTTGGCTAATAGCTTTTGAATGGCTATCGGAGGTTGTTGATCGGTAAATAAGCGATCTACCTGAGTAATATTGCCTAAACGAACGACAGCGTTACGACCAAATTTAGCATTATCAGCAGCAAGAAAGATAGTGCGAGAATTTTGAATAATACTTTGGGCAACGCGCACTTCTTGGTAATCGTAATCGAGTAAAGATCCATCATTAGGGTCGATACCACTGATACCTATGATGCCATAATCCACTCTAAACTGGCGTATAAAATCAATGGTGGCTTCTCCCATTATACCCCCATCGCGAGAGCGGATTTTACCACCGGCGACGATGACGGTGAAATCTTCTTTACTGCTCAATATTGTGGCGACATTCAGGTTGTTTGTGATTATTTGTAGGCCAGAATGCTGTAATAGCGCCTTAGCGACGGTTTCTGTGGTGGTGCCGATGTTGATGAAAAGTGACGCATGGTCTGGAATCTCTGACGCAATACGTTGCGCTATTTCTTGTTTGGCATCGTGATTTAATACTTGGCGTTGAGCATAGGAAACGTTACTTGTACTTGAGTCATAGCTGGCGCCACCATGATGACGGCGTATTTGGTTACTTTCTGCGAGTGCGTTAATGTCTCTACGAATCGTTTGTGGTGTCACCTTGAAATAAGCGGCTAGTTCATCAATTGTCAGGTAGCCTTGCTCTTGTACTAAAGAAACAATTCTTTCTTGTCTAGTTTGTTGACCCATTAGGCAAAACACTCCTAAATTTTTTAACTTGCTATCGTTGGCTGCAGTGGTTTTAATATGCAGTATTCAAACTTGAACATTTGATGTTCGAAAATAATAAAAATGAAACAAACTTGTATTCACGCAGCGATAAGAGGCGACCTTATGACAAATTATATTCTTGCAATCGACCAAGGGACAACCAGTAGCCGGGCAATTGTTTTTGATGCCAAAGGTAAACGTATTGGTCAGGCTCAACAGGAGTTCAAGCAAATATTCCCTAGCGATGGTTGGGTTGAGCATGATCCAGAAGAGATTTGGTCGTCTACGTTTGCTGTTTGTTTGCAAGTACTAAAGGATACAGGCTTACATGCCCAAGAGATAGCCGCCATAGGTATAACAAACCAGCGTGAAACAACGATTTTATGGGATAAAGAAACAGGTAAACCTGTCTATAATGCAATCGTATGGCAAGACCGTCGAACCAGTAAGTTCTGTCAAACTCTCGTTGATGATGGTGCAAGCGCAGAAGTTCAAGAAAAAACAGGATTGTTAATCGATCCTTATTTTTCAGCGACAAAAATTCGTTGGGTGCTTGATCATGTACCGGAGGCTAAGGCATTAAGAGATAAAGGGAATTTAATGTTCGGTACGGTTGACTCGTTTCTTTTATGGCGTCTTACTGAAGGGAAGTCTCATAAAACGGATGCGACGAATGCCGCAAGAACCATGGCGTTTAATATACATACTCAACAGTGGGATGCTGAGCTGATTTCCTTGCTAGGTATTGATGGTGTCAACTTTCCAGAAGTGATGGATTGCAGCGCAGACTTTGGTGTAGCGGATGAGAGTATCCTTGGTGCAGCAATCCCTGTGACAGGTATGGCTGGTGACCAACAAGCCGCCTTGATAGGTCAAGCTTGCTTTACCCCAGGTATGGTAAAAAGCACCTATGGTACAGGTTGCTTTATGATCATTAATACGGGTGATAAAGCGCTGAAATCTGATAATAAAATGTTAACAACCGTTGGTTATCGCCTAAATGGCCAGGTAACGTATGCGCTTGAAGGCAGTATCTTTATCGCGGGTGCTGCAATTCAATGGTTACGAGACGGCTTGAAACTGTTTACGGATGCCAAAGAAACAAAAGCATTGGCAGAAAGTGCGAATAACGATGACGCTGTGTATTTGGTGCCTGCATTTACCGGACTGGGTGCACCGTATTGGGACCCTGATGCACGAGGCGCAATGGTTGGATTAACTCGAGACACGAGTGTTGCCGATATTGTGAGCGCTGGGTTACGCTCGGTTTGTTATCAAACGAAAGATTTGGTTGGTGCAATGGAGAACGACGGTGCTGAGTTCAGCTCATTAAGAGTGGATGGCGGCATGGTCATTAATGATTTGGTGGTGCAATTTTTAGCGGATATCTTGGGCATTCGTGTTGAGCGTCCGAAAGTGACAGAAACAACGGCCTTAGGTGCTGCCTTTTTAGCGGGTCTTCATGTCGGTGTCTATTCTTCTTTAGATGAAATTTCTGAATTATGGCGTGTAGATCAAGTTTTTGATGCGCAGATGGAAAGTGAAAGGCGAAATGCTTTGTATTCTGGATGGTTAGATGCGATCGAACGAGTGAAAACTAAGCCAGAGTAGAATTACATAGTAGGTGGTTTTTGTAACGTTATGTTTCTTGCTTCCTTTTCTTTTCTGAAAAACCTTGTGTATTGACTCTGTTATCGATAACTTTAGTTATTGTTTTTTTAGTAATAGGATTCTTATTCATGACAAGTAAATTTGATGCAGTTGATAAAGATGATTTTATGAAATTTGGGGCAGATAGACCAAGCTATTTGGATATCGAAGACGCTTTGATGGCATTAGGTGGTCATGGTGTTGCTGGAAATGCATTTAAAATAGAAGCGTTAAAGCTTGCTGGTTGGACGGGTGGCGCATTAGCGACGTATGCTTCTCGCCCAGTTGTTGCTGCAAACGCGTTTAATAAAGTGCGTGAAGGTCTTGCTCAAGTAAAATCAGCAGATGAATTGAGAAGTTGGTTACAAAAGTAATCAATCACTGAAATAAAAAAAGGACCACGAGGTCCTTTTTTTATTTTTATATCACCTAAACTATTCTGCGTCAGCAATGTCTCGTATGCCATATTCAGTATCTAAGATTCGGCCAATCACATTGTCGCCAGCAAGGTGATGGGCATACTGCATATGTAAGCAGCGTACTTGGTCCCAGTTTGCTATACCGCCAATACCGAGCTTTTCAAAAAGGCTGGTAAAGCCTTTGTCTTCAATAATTTGTTTGTGTTCCAGTGTCATTGCATCCCAACGTCTTTGAATGTAATCCCGATGAGATTGATGATGTGCATCTCTTAATTCTGGATCGTCTTTAATACGTTGTTCTAACTGTTTTACAACACCGAGACTTTCAATACGGGCAAGCGCCTTGTCTATCGCTTTACTAGAAAGCCAGTATAAGGTTGGGAAAGGTTGATTAAATACCCAGCTTTCCATCTGTAGAACTTGAGGTGTTTTATTGGGAGAGGCATGTGCGATGGCTGAAATACCATTCGGCTCACGGCCTAATTGGGAGCGTATAATATCAAGCTCAACTTGACTAAGGACTGAATTCATAAAGGTTAAATCGTAAAAGCTGGGAAGGAGGCGGCAAACTTACTGATCCACTCTGCTGCCGCTTCATTATAGTTAAGGCGTCTGCCTTGTGTTTTTGCCTGACGTCGATAATGCTCTATTTGGGAAAGCTGTTCTACCATACGAACACAAAAGCAATCGTCTTTTTCTGGGAACTCGATAGCAATCTTAAAGTTATTTTGATCACTGTCGCACCAAGCAATTCGACCAGTTACACAAAAGTTAGGATCAATCTCTTTCAAAGTGACCTGAACCGATTGCCCCATTTCATAGGCTTGGTTTGTTTGACAAGTTATGCCAACAAAACCAATTCTATCGAAAGATGTTTCTGGAAACATACGATCATTAACTTTTTCAATTTGAAGTGGTATGTCTTGAGGATGATCAACAAATTCCATTACAAATGCCAGTAATTGATATGATAATAAAACTATCGGCCAAAAAGTCGATTAATTTAAAAAAGAATGCGAATTGTACGCTTTTTGCACTGCCTGTACAGCGCTAAATAAAGATAATTTATTAAAAACGCTGAAATTATCTTAGATTGAACGTTTATACGGTGGCTCTATAATTAGGAATACGTCAAAAATGCTATTTCTGCCACTTTAGAGTCATTTTCTTTTGTGAGTATTAGTAAGTCAAACCGCCTTAATGATTGCTCAGTTGCTTGTGGCATAACACACCAATTTTCTTAATAGCGGAATCCGTTTTATTGTTCCAAGAAAGTGCATAATTAATTCTCAGGTGATGAGTAAAGGTTGGCGTGATGCTAAATATTAACCCCGGCATGGTGCCTATGCCTTCAGTCAAGGCGGTTTGATGAAGCGTTAATGCATTGACTGATTCTGGTAACGTAATCCAAAGTAAAAACCCTCCTGTTGGTGATGATGCTTTAGTACCTTCGGGGAAATGTAATTGAATCAGAGTACGGCAACGATGCATATTCTCTTCGTACGTTTGACGTGTTTTTCTTAAGTGTCTGTCATAGGCGCCATTCTCTAGAAAATTGGCGATGGCTCTTTGTGTGAGAGTCGGAATAGCGAGCGACTGTACAGATGCGTAGTGTTCTATTCTCTCCTGAAATCTTCCTCCAATGATCCAGCCAATACGAAACCCCGGAGCAATACTTTTGGAAAAAGAACTGCAATAAATAACGTTATCAAATTCAGTGTAAGAGAGGAGCGAATCTTCTCGGTTGTTATGATAGCTTAGTTCACCGTAGACATCGTCTTCAATGATGGTTGTCTTGTATTGAGCGCATAAATTGAGAAGGTATTTACGAGAAGGCTTTGATAAAGAAGATCCTGTTGGATTTTGATTATTTGGCGTCACAAGACAAACTTTAATATCCCAATGATTAAATGCATGTTCAAGTAAGTGAAGGTCAATTCCTGAGCCTGGATGGCAGGGTATTTCAATCGCTTTAAGGTCTAGAACTTCAATTGCTTGTAATAATCCATGGTAAGTAGGCGTTTCAATTGCAACCGTGTCGCCTGCTTTTGTAATGGCTTGCAGAGCATGCATAATGGCATTTTGACACCCTAAAGTAATGGTGATATCCCTAGGTTGTACTTTGCATCCCGAATCCAGCATTCGAATGGCTATTTGTCTTCTTAAACTGAGTGCTCCAGGTGTGAATTCATAAGCAGCGCAAATCTCAGGCTCTAAACGCATAAGCCTACCAACCGATCTCTGTAGCTGTCTAATGGGCAGGAATTGGCCCTTAGGAATAGCGGCACCAAATTGAATAATCGAATCGTCTTGAGATGAATGAAGCAAATTATTAATTAAAGCTGGCATGGAGTCTGCTGTCTTCGCAGGAGCTATCTTATGAGTCGCTGTTGTATTGGGGAGTGTATTTTGCACATAGTAGCCTTTTTGAGGCTGGGCTTTAATGACCCCTCGATCTTCTAGTAGGCTATAAGCTTGTAACACAGTCGCAACACTAACATTCAGTTGGCTGCTGGATTTTCTCACCGATGTTATTTTTGTACCAGGTAAAAAAACGCCATCCAAGATTTGTTGTTCTATTTGGTTGGCAACTTTTTCGTATAAAGGTTGTTCCATAAATTTACACGGCATGCTTTTAGTCGAATATGAGAGGAGAATTTAACAGATTGAACTGTTGAAATAAATTAAATGACCAAATGAACAGGATAGAAGGTTACTTGTCGGTTCAAAGGTTCGCTTTTTGATTGTTTTGAAATTATCATTCCGGCAGGTGGGAATGTGTCTAAATGTGTCTTTTTGTTTCCATGTAATTTTTTTTGAGGTATGTTCTAAATTCAACAAAAGAATTTGAATGCATATTATCAGCACCTATGTTCACAAAGGGGAATATAATGTCTTTATCGGTTATACAGCGTATTTTAAGTGGCTTTGCCATTTTAGTACTGCTGATTGTCGTTGTCGCTAGCGCAGGTTTTTTAGGGCTTAAACAAGTTGAGGAAAAACTTGATGTTGTGACAGGGGATGTTGCTGAAATTGTAATGACAAGTAATCAAGTGAAAGACGAGTTAATGTTGTCCAATTTAATTATGTTGCGTTTTCTTCTTAGCCGCGATACGGATGTTCTGAAATCGTTAGAAGATGAGTTCACTTTACAAAAAGAAGCGTTTACAAAAAGCACTCAATATTTAAGTGGTTTAATAAAAGATCGCCCAAGCATGTTATCGGAACTGGAGCTGATTGAATCCGAAGCAAATAATTTCTATCGAATTTCTGAATCTGCCTTTATTAACCACAAATCCATGCTAGAAAATAACGCGATTATCCTAGAGCGTAAGTTAGACTTAAAAGATTCTGTTTTGTTCGCCATTGAAGACTTGGAAATATTAACGGAGTCTACAGATTCAGAAGTAATGTTTGCTGCGATCTACATGATGACGCAAATGGAAAGCTTGCAAATGACGATCAATGATTATTTTGATGAACGAGATATTGATTACCTAGATGTGTTGTATGACTCTTTAGGTCGTATGTTTGCTGATATATACAATCAAATGAAGAATGTGAAAGATGAAAATATAGAGATATTAATTAAAGAAATTGAAATGGAGGTTATTCCAGAAGAAGGGGTGATCATGCGCTTCCGTAACTTCTTATCTATGCAAGAAACATCCGTTGAAAACGCGAAGCAGCTTTCTGCTGTTATTGATGATATCTCTCAAAATACGAATAACTTATTGTTGCTGGCCGATAATGTAAGATATGAAGCCCGTGATGATGCTTCTGGAGTGGCGGGTTTTTCTCGTTTCTTATCATTGGTTATTGTACTTGTTTCGATTGTAATGGCGATATTGGTAGCGTTATGGGTAAGTCGTAGTATCAAGCGTCCTTTAGGTGAAGTCATGACTATATTGGGCAAAATAGCGCAAGGTGACTTTACTAAGAGAGTGACAATATCATCACAAGATGAATTAGGAGAGCTTTCCCGTTGGGTAAATGATTTGGTGGATAAGCTTGAAAGTGTGATGCGAGACATTCGAACTGCCTCGACGGAGGTTTCTGAGTCGGCCAAACATAGCTCTTTACTTGCAAATGAATCAAAAGCGTTAATGAATTCTCAAAACGAGCAAACAACCAATGTTGCGTCGGCGATGACAGAAATGGCGACAACCGTGCAAGAAGTGGCGAAAAGCTCTGAGACGACGTTGAACCAAGTGCAGTTGGTAGATCAAAAAGCACTGGATAATCTCCATCAAATGGACATCAATGTAAAAGCCATTGAAACCTTGGTAAAAGAGATTGAATCTGCTTCGAAAGCAGTTAATGTGCTTGATGAGCACTCTCAAAACATCGGTAAAATTCTTGAAGTAATACAAAGTATTGCAGAGCAAACGAACTTACTTGCATTGAATGCAGCGATCGAAGCCGCACGTGCAGGAGAGCAAGGACGAGGGTTTGCAGTAGTAGCGGATGAAGTGAGAACACTGGCAACCCGTACACACAGTTCTACCGAAGAAATTCAACGTGTTATCATTGAGTTGCAAAATGGTGTGAAAGAGACGGTTGCAAGTATGTCAAAAAGTTGCTCTAGCGCTTATGACAGCGTCTCTAAATCTCAAAAGGTTGGGGTTTCTTTACAGGAAATGCAAACATTTGTTGCGGATATTAGAGATTTAACCACACAAATTTCCACAGCTGCAGAGCAGCAATCATCCGTAGCGACTGAAATAAGTAAGAGTGTGCATCATATTGCAGGCATGTCTGAACAGGCATCATTAGCAGCGGTTAAAACCGCGCAAGACAGTGATAGTTTGGAGCAATTAGCAAGCCATCAACAAGATTTATTAAAGCAGTTTATCATTCGTTAATCATGGACTGTCTCCCTGCCTACTAAATAGGCAGGGTATTGTATTAGGAGAAAGTACGGTGTCAATTCAAATTGGGGATATGTTACCTCTTGGCCAGTTTCAAGTAATGGGCGAAAGTGGCCCAGAATTTATTAATGTCACAGAGTTTTTTTCAAGTAAAAGAGTGATTGTGTTTGCTGTTCCAGGTGCGTTTACACCAACGTGCAGTGTGAGTCATTTACCGGGCTTTGTTGCTCATGCCAATGCGTTTAAAGAAAAAGGCGTTGATGACATCGTCTGTTTGTCTGTGAATGACGTGTTTGTTATGGATGCATGGGGGAAAGCAAACAACGCAGAGAATATTGTTATGGCCGCAGACGGTCTTGCAGAGTTAACGAAATCCATGGGATTAGAATTGGATATTTCGGCTGCAAAAATGGGGATTCGTAGTCGTCGTTATGCCATGTTAGTGGATAATGGTATTGTAACTCAGTTATGGCTTGATGAACCGGGCGAATTTAATGTCAGTTCAGCTGAATATGTATTGAGTCTAATATAAAGCCGCGAAAGCGGTTTTTTTATGACTTGATAAATTAGCAAATTGATACCACTATAACTTTGTTATTCAATGATTTAAAAAGGAGGCGATCATGCAGTATGAAGATCGCGTTAATGCACTTGTTGCACCGAAAGGTGCACTTGAAATGT
Source organism: Marinomonas phycocola (assembly GCF_047525455.1). Taxonomy (NCBI): domain Bacteria; kingdom Pseudomonadati; phylum Pseudomonadota; class Gammaproteobacteria; order Oceanospirillales; family Oceanospirillaceae; genus Marinomonas; species Marinomonas phycocola. The sequence continues at coordinate 16,285 of NZ_JBLIXL010000021.1, read as the reverse complement.
TGTCTCAGGATGAAATTTCTCGTATTTCTGAAGACTCTGGTCAATTACATGAATTGTTCCGTCGTTGCTCCTTAGCCATTTTAAATTGCGGCAGCGATTCTGATGACGCTCAAGCCGTCATGGATGAGTTTAATGATTTTGAAATTCGCATCGTCCAACAAGAACGTGGCGTAAAACTGCAATTAATTAATGCACCGGGCAGCGCGTTTGTTGATGGAAAAATGATACGCAGCGTGCGTGAAATGCTGTTTTCTGTATTACGCGATATCATTTTTACCTATCACGAGTACAGCTTAGCCAGAGGGTTAGAAAACGCAGATTCCAATAAAATCACCAACGTTGTGTTTGAGCTGCTACGTAATGCCAATGTGTTTAGGCGTTCTGAGGATTTGGATCTCATTGTTTGCTGGGGCGGTCATTCCATCGTTAGGCATGAATACGACTATACTAAACGAGTAGGTCATGAGCTTGGTTTAAGAGATTTAAATATTTGTACTGGCTGTGGACCTGGCGCAATGAAAGGGCCTATGAAAGGCGCTGCTATTGCTCACGCTAAACAACGTATTACCGACGGTGTTTACTTAGGTTTAACCGAGCCTGGTATCATTGCCGCAGAATCGCCTAATCCGATTGTAAATCAGCTTGTGATTATGCCGGATATTGAAAAACGCCTTGAAGCGTTTGTTCGAACAGGTCATGGCATTATCGTCTTTCCAGGTGGTGCGGGTACAGCGGAAGAAATCTTATATCTACTGGGTATTCTATTGCATCCAAAAAATGCGGACATGCCGTACCCTGTTGTGTTTACTGGCCCTAAAGAAAGCGCGGCTTACTTTGAACAAATCCATGAGTTTATTGGAGACGTCATAGGTAAAGAGGCTCAGGCACGCTACCAAATTATCATTGATGATGCATCGGCGGTTGCGAAAGTCATGAAGCAAGGTATGGAAGAGGTTAGAGCCTATCGTAAATTGCATCACGATGCTTTCTACTATAATTGGAAGCTTCATATACCAGAAGAATTCCAACATCCTTTTGAACCTACCCATGAAAAAGTAGCCGGTTTGAATTTGAACTTTGATCAGCCCGTGCATTTACTTGCTGCCGATTTAAGAAGAGCATTTTCATCGATTGTTTCTGGTAATGTAAAAACGACGGGTGTGGCTTACATCAAAGAGCATGGCCCATTTGAAATTCATGGTGATAAAACGCTATTGGCAAAATTAGATTTACTGCTGCAAGCCTTTGTTGAGCAACAAAGAATGAAGTTACCGGGAAGTAAATACATCCCTTGTTATAAAGTGATTACGGATTAAAGTCGGTGTCACTGACGGTCTTAGTCTTTATCTGAAAAAGTGAAAAGCCCATATTTTAAAAAGACATGGGCTTTTTCTCGGTTGATATTGCTTACTGTGATTGTCGAATTTTTTCTATTTGCTCTAAGATGATTTGACCTGAGATCGTGGCGGTGGGTGGTATCTGAGGCAAATTATCAATGTCATACCATCCCGCTTCTGCTATCTCACCGGGAGCGGGTACGAGTTCTCCTTCAACATAGTCTGCCAGAAAGCCGACCATAAGCTGGTGGGGAAATGGCCATGGTTGGCTGGCTGTATACTGAATGTTGGTGACTTTAATGCCGACTTCTTCTTGTACTTCTCTGACTACGGCTTGTTCTAAGCTTTCTCCTGCCTCTACAAACCCTGCGATATTGCTAAATCGGCTGGAAGGGGAGTTTACACCTCTGGCAAGGAGTATTTGGTTGTCTTTACGAATCGCGACAATCACACAAGGGGAAATTCTGGGGTAGTGTCTTAAATTGCATTTTGGGCAAATTTTAGTGTGTTCGGTATCGTGTTTGTTTTTAAAATCTGTGCCGCATCGACCGCAAAATTTATGATCGTCATTCCATGTTGCCAATTGTCGTGCTCGACTAAGGAGGTAATAGTGGGCTTCATCTTGTTCGAATAACAGATCTCGTAAACCCACCTCTTGAAATCCCGGTGGGATAGCGTTTAGTAAACAAGCAAACACGTCTTGTCCCTGCCATCCGCCACAAAAAACAGGTTGAGTTTGGGTTTTTGGCTGGAAGTGGTCTATTGATACAAGGTATTCTCGTGAGTCTGAGGTGGTTAGCACGCTTCCACGATACATAAGTATGAATAAAGCGTTATGGTGGGGCTTCGGGTGACTGGTTGTTCCGATAGTAAGCATGGTTTTACTCTGAATTAAGCTATTGTTTAACGCTACCTTTTCGACAGAACTGACGCAAGTGGTCCAGTCAATTCTATCGAAAAATAGTGGTCAAGCGGGAAGCTTATGTCCAGTCTAATATAACCTTACCAGACTGACCAGATGCCATCGTTTCAAATGCTTCTTGAAAATCATCAATTTTATAGTGATGAGTTACTATTTTGCTGATGTCTAAGCCAGATTGAAGCATGGCGACCATCTTGTACCAAGTCTCAAACATTTCTCTGCCATAGATGCCTTTGATATGTAGGCCTTTGAAGATGACTTGATTCCAATCGATGGTGGTTCCTTCGCTGGGAATGCCAAGCATGGCAATTTTGCCTCCATGGTTCATTTTACTGAGCATGGTGTTAAGCGCTTGGCCATTGCCTGACATTTCTAGACCAACGTCAAAGCCTTCTCTCATGCCCATTTCAGCCATAACATCCGATATGTCCTCTCTTGCAACATTAATGATTTGGGTGGCTCCCATTAATTTTGCAAGCTCCAATCGGAAGTCATTTACATCTGTCACAACCACATTACGTGCGCCAACATGGCGACAAATTGCAGCGGCCATTGCACCGATTGGCCCTGCCCCAGTGATTAAGACATCTTCACCAACAAGGTCAAACGAAAGCGCAGTGTGAGCGGCGTTACCAAATGGGTCAAAAATAGACGCAATATCATCAGGAATGCTGTCTGGTATTTTGAATGCATTAACGGCTGGTATAACAAGGTATTCAGCGAATGCTCCTGTTCTATTGACGCCAACACCGATGGTTTTACCACATAAGTGACGGCGTCCTGCACGACAATTTCGGCAGTGGCCACAGGTAATGTGACCTTCTCCAGAAACGCGGTCTCCAATTTGAAAGCCGATTACTTCAGGGCCAATAGCCGTAATTTCGCCAATAAACTCATGGCCAACTGTCATTGGAACGGGAATGGTTTTTTTAGCCCAATCATCCCAATGGTAAATGTGCATATCTGTGCCGCAAATAGCGGTCTTGCGTATTTTGATTAAAACGTCATTGTGTCCGTACTTTGGTACTTCAGAATCCGTCATCCATATCCCTGGAGCATCTTGCACTTTTGCCAGTGTTTTCATTTACTGATCCCCAATAATGTTAAGCTCTTTGCCTACTGTGGCAAAGGCTTCAATGGCATAATCCAGTTGCTCCTGAGTCAGTGTAGCCGATATCTGAGTACGTATACGAGCTTTCCCTAAAGGAACAACGGGGTAATAAAACCCAGTGACATAAACGCCTTTTTCAAAGAGTCTGGTCGCCATGATTTGCGAGACTTTTGCATCCCCTAGCATAACGGGGATGATGGCGTGATCACCTGGAACAAGATCGAACCCTAACTGTGTCATTTTTTCACGGAAGTATTGGCTGTTTTCTTTTATAGACTGACGTGCTTGATGATTGGATTGAATGTCTTTTAGTATGTGCAATGTCGTAGAAACAATGACAGGAGCCAAAGAATTGGAAAACAAATAAGGGCGCGAGCGTTGTCTTAGCCACTCGATAATAGGCTTGGATGCACTGGTGTAACCGCCTGATGCACCACCAAGCGCTTTTCCAAGTGTGCCTGTAATAATGTCGACACGGCCAATAACATCACAATATTCATGACTGCCTCGGCCGTTTTTACCTAAAAAGCCTACGGCATGAGAATCATCGACCATGACAAGAGCGTCGTATTTGTCGGCTAGATCACAAACTGCTTTTAAATTCGCGATGATACCGTCCATGGAAAAAACACCATCAGTGACAATCAGTTTTGTCTGAGCGCCAACTTCCATGGCTTTTTGAAGTTGTAACTCCAAATCTTGCATGTCATTGTTGTTATAGCGAAAGCGTTTTGCTTTACACAGTCTAACGCCATCAATAATACTCGCATGATTAAGTGAATCGCTGATGATAGCATCTTTGTCTGATAATAATGTTTCAAACAAACCTGTATTGGCATCGAAACAAGAAGAATACAGAATCGTATCTTCCATGACCAAAAATTTACTAATCTCTTGCTCTAGCTGAGAGTGAATAGTTTGAGTGCCGCAGATAAAACGCACTGACGCCATACCGTATCCATACTCGTCTAATGCATTTTTTGCATGAGAGACGATATCTTTATCGCTGGCTAATCCTAAATAATTATTAGCGCATAAGTTAATAAGAGGTTGGTTGTTGTTGCCAGTTACTTGTGTGGCTTGTGGAGACCATAACATGCGCTCTTCTTTAAACAATCCTTGTTCTTTTAGTTCAACCAATTGATGTTGAAGGTTATTTAAAAAGGCTGCTTTGCTCATAGGTTGTTCCTGCTTTATTTGTGAGTGTTTCTAAAGTCTAGAAGACAAATTAAAAACGAAAAAGATGCAGTGACAAGTTAATTTGAGCATAACAGTTGAGATTACATCAATGCAGTTTTAGCTGATTATTTGTGCTATTCAACACTCAAATCATGGATTTTTGGTGATATATTAACGGTCAACAAAATGAATGAGACTGAAATGACAAAATTGAAACTGTGTATCGGGTTGGGGGGCGCTATGTTATCTAGCGTGCATGCTTTTGCAGAACAGCATCACTTGCCTATTTTACAATATCATCATGTGGGGGATTCGTTACCTTTTACGACATCCGTGACACCTGAGCAATTTCAAGAGCATCTGGACTATTTAAGTGACTCAGGCTTTCAGGTTGTTGATTTAGCATCAGGGTTGGATAAGTTAAAAGCAGGGAAGGGCCTGCCTGATAAAGCGGTCGCGATTACGTTTGATGATGCTTATAAGAATATTTATATAAATGGCTACCCACGGTTAAAAGAGAAACAGTTTCCTTTTACTGTCTTTATTAATACCGACCCTATTGTTAGAAAAAATCCTAATTTTCTTACATGGGATCATATGAGGGAGATGAAACAATATGGAGGCGTGTTTGCAAACCACACCATCAGCCATCCCTATATGATGCGTAAACAAGCAGAAGAAACGTTTGATGTCTGGTTTGATAGGATAAAACAAGAGGTCATGCAGGTTGAAGATTTATTAATTCAGAAGCTAGGTGGCTCGCCTCAGATGTTGGCGTATCCTTACGGTGAATCCAACAGCTATATACGAAGCTTTTTGAAAGAAAAAGGCATCGTCGGTTTTGGTCAACAATCAGGTGTTGTGAACATCGATTCAGACTTTACGAACTTGCCTCGCTTTCCAGCTTCAGGTGCATATGCAGCAGTCTCTACATTAAAAACAAAGCTGTCATCTTTACCTATGCCTTTGAAAGATATCGAAAAGGAGGGGGATTTTGCGGGCGACTCTGCGGTTTCTATGGTGCTGACCTTTAAAGAAGGTCGCTATAGATTACGTGATTTAACCTGCTATGTATCAGGGCAGGGTAAAGCTCAGTTAAATTGGCTAGATAAGCGTAGAGTGGAGGTAACAGCGGCAAAGCCTTTTTCTTATGGTAGAGGTAGAATAAATTGCACTATGCCTGACTATAAAACAGCCAATTTTCACTGGTTTTCGAACGTTTGGGTGAAACCAAGGGCAGAAGAAGGCTATGTTGAAGAAAAAAGCGAAAAAAACTCAGAAAAATGAAAAAAGTGGTTGCACTGAAATTTCAAATCAGTAATATACACCTCGCTCGCAACGGAGGGGTGGCAGAGCGGTTTAATGCACCAGTCTTGAAAACTGGCGTAGGTTAATAGCCTACCGAGAGTTCGAATCTCTCCTCCTCCGCCACTTTAACTTAAAGTGTGTTGCAGCAAAAAAATTAGTAATTCCTCGATAGCTCAGTTGGTAGAGCAAATGACTGTTAATCATTGGGTCACTGGTTCGAGTCCAGTTCGAGGAGCCAATCGGAGTATAGCGCAGTCTGGTAGCGCGCCTGCTTTGGGAGCAGGATGTCGGGAGTTCGAATCTCTCTACTCCGACCACTAATTTTTACTATCTAGTAATGGTGGGCGTAGCTCAGTTGGTAGAGCTCCGGATTGTGATTCCGGCGGTCGTGGGTTCAAGCCCCATCGTCCACCCCATTGCTGATGAATACTATTGTTGGGTCGTTAGCTCAGTTGGTAGAGCAGTTGACTTTTAATCAATTGGTCACTGGTTCGAATCCAGTACGACCCACCACTATTCTTCATCGTACAAATCTTTTGGAAATACTCTGTTCCTCGATAGCTCAGTTGGTAGAGCAAATGACTGTTAATCATTGGGTCACTGGTTCGAGTCCAGTTCGAGGAGCCATTCAAAAGAGTTATTCCGGAGTATAGCGCAGTCTGGTAGCGCGCCTGCTTTGGGAGCAGGATGTCGGGAGTTCGAATCTCTCTACTCCGACCATTGTTCTTATTATTAAGCTATGAGCGGGCCGTTAGCTCAGTTGGTAGAGCAGTTGACTTTTAATCAATTGGTCACTGGTTCGAATCCAGTACGGCCCACCACTTCTCATCTCTCTTCTTTCTTTTGTAAAAAACTCTTATAGTTCTTTCTGGTTTAGGTATTGCGTTTAAAGTTATCGCTTATCGCTTATCGCTTATCGCTTATCGCTTATCGCTTATCGCTTATCGCTTATCGCTTGCTTTAGCTTTTCTTGTTTGATGTTGATGCACTGAATGACGGTGTGTGAGTATTTGGCTTCTAATTGTGTTTTTGGGATGATTTGTGCTTTTAGGTAATGCTGTGCATATAAAAGACTGTTTGATTTGAGGGTGTTTTGAGTGAAGGCAATAATGATGTAGCGGTATGATTTGTATCTGAATGTGCTGAGATGGTGGAGGGAGGTGGATTCGAACCACCGAAACTTTCGTGGCAGATTTACAGTCTGCTCCCTTTGGCCACTCGGGAACCCCTCCACAGCAGCGCGGCATATAGTATCTACGCCGCTATACTTTGTAAATAGCTTTTTGGAAATAATTTCCTTTTATTTTTTTGTTAATAAAAGAGCCAATTTTTTCTGCATTCTTTCTTCATCTGAAAGCCCGCTATGCTGAGCTTCATCTGAAAGCCCGCTATGCTGAGGCGCTTCTGCTTTTGTTTCTTTTTCCTTAACTTCTTTTTCCTTGAATTGCGCTTTAGGTTGTTTCTGATATTTATTGTTAGATGGCTTGGTGTCTGTTGGTCTGTTCGTTATTTTCTTTGGAAGAACTGGGTTGCCGTTTAGATCAATACGGATTTTTTGCTTAGCAAGGCTCTTTTTGTATCTGTCAGAGCGTGTGTAAGCGGCTAGAGCGCGTTTTAATTTACTCTCTGTCAACTCTTCATCAATTTGCATTTCTTTATCTATGCCGATCTTAAGAGGCGAAGGGTTGCTCCAGTTGAACGCTTTAGGGTATTTTTTTTCTAAAAGCTGAATCAGTTTAAGATTATTTTGTTTGTTCTTATTGCGTTTTTTAGGGCGTGGCTGAGCGGTGGTTGCCTGTTCTGTTTCTGGGGTGGTGCTTTCTGGAGGGGTTAAGTGCGGTTCTACTTTTTGTGTCTCTGCTGATGGCGTATCTATTACTGATTCTACAGGCGTGGATTCAGCAGGTGTTGTTTCAATGACTGTTGGTTCAGCAGGGGATAGATCTTCTAATATCACTTGATTCTCAATAGCAAATGCGTTTTCAGTAAATGGAGTTTGTGTTGATTGTTCGTCAGTTTCAGATGGATTAACGTTAGTCGTATTTTGAGTGCTACCAGCGGAATTTGTCGCGTTTAAAGTATCAGAAGAGTCTATATCTAGAGAGTCTTCAATATAAAGCTGTAGCTTGTCGTTGGGTTTTAAGTCGCTAATTTGACTTAATAAATCGTATGGCGATTGGGTTTCTGAATATGGGAATGCTGAAAAATTTGTATCTGGATCCGTTTGCTTGAGTGTAGCTATTTGCGCACGGGCCTCATCCAATTCGTGTATCAGAATCGCAATTTTTTCTTGAAGTCTCTGAATAAGTTGATCCATAAAAACAAAACCTAATCGCTTCGTAAGCTATTCAGATAAATGGTATCTGATATAGCTAAAATATCGAGCAGTAAAAGAAAAGAGGTCTTTTTATACCTCTTTATTGTTAAAGTAAAATGCTAAGCAGAAAACGCTGTATGCGATCTGAACTAGAACGAAAACCCAAAACCCAAAGCCGCGTGGTTGTCATAAGCGGTGTCACTGCTATTGAGCACTTTTAATGTTATGTCAACGCGAGATTGCTGATTGATACCGACTCGAAAACCGACTTCAGGATAGTATGCATTCTCAGTAACAAAGTAATTTCCTAAACCAATAAAGCTCCAGACAGGGACATTACCTACGTTGGCTATTGGGTTCATACTGTAAAATCTAGCGCCAACATGGATTGTGCTTTCAAAGCTATCTCTTAGAAAGAAAGAGGCGCCTCCATAAAAAGCTAAGCTTCTTGGGAAAGAGTATTCCATTGAACCAGAAATAATAGAATCCGTATTACTGGTTGCGGTAGAAGGTTTACTAAAAATATGATCATAGTTAAGTAACGTAGACAAAGTGCCAGCTGCATTGGCACTGAATGTGTTTAGCATCAACGCAGCGGCGATGGCATATTTCATTGATGTTTATCTAATTGATCAAGAAGAGAAAGCATGCCGTTTAATGAATCCTCCCAGCTTGTTTGCTGTTCTGAGTTCTGTGATAGCTTCGCTTCTAGTTCGGACTTTTCTTCACTAAGTTCGTAGTTTTTCACTTCTAAATCAGAAAGCTTGCCTCTTAGCGTATTAATTTCTTCAACGGCTTGGTTAATGCGTTGTTCTAGGTGATGTAATAATTCGTTGTTCATCTTGTATTGTGTCCTTTTAAGAAAAGTATTTAGTTGATTGTAGTGATTTACCAAGCGATAACAACATCTTGTTGTTGTACATTTAGTATTCTTGCATCTACAGCCAGTTCACCAATGGCAAAATTAGGCTGAACTTGGGTAATCGTAACATTTATATTGGCATTATTAAGCTGAGTTTGGGCATTTTGTAATTGATCAAAAATTTCATATCGACGGTAGACGCTGAATTGATCGCCTTTTTTAATGCCAGACAATGTACCCGCATTTAAATGGACTTTATTGCCTTCAGTACGAAAAATATTGGCGACAAAAGGTTGGCAACGTAATTTCTCGCTGGCATCAAGAGAGGCCTGCCACAAAACTTGTTTTACAACGTTTCCATAATTTGTTTTCCAAAAAGCGTTCGACCCGAATCCCACTTTTTTATTACGTTTTAATGTCCAAACGCCAGACTCTTGATAGCTTTGTTCAAATAATAGTGCACCACTGAAACCATCATAAATATAAATATCAAGCATGATATTGCGTTCGTTGGTTTCTTTATTAGCCCATCTTAAAAGTGAGTTCAATGGCGTATCTTGATTTGGGTTTCTAGGATTCAGTTCATCGATGTCGCGTATGACACCGCTGACCACGTACTGAACGCCCAACTCTTCACCAATTTTAGCGACATCAGTGAGAGAGCCATCAACATTTCTTGAGGTTGGCGCGTTAATGAGGTCTGGGTAAATGAGTATTTCTGTGGCGGCTAGGGCATGTAAATAGCCCTGTTTGTTGATTTCATTTGTTAAGCTTTTAGGGAGTGCCCGTGGGATATTGTGCAGCGCACCGACATTGGCGTGTTGAGGTGACTGTAAGGCGAATCCTGTGATCCCAACGGATTTTTTATAAAGATTTGTTGCGCCATTTCGGCATTGCATTTCATCGGTGATTTCGGTGGAAATGCGTATTTTTAGAATGTTATCGTCAATGATTTCAGACAAGATCTTTGTTGATTCAGCGAACCCTGCGGATTGCAGGTGAATGGAGGAATCCAGTTGGCCATTATCAAGTTTGTCATTTGCAATTAAGGTTGCACTAGACTGTAAAACGGCTTGTTTGATCGCTTGTTCTGTTGCTCGATAACGAGCGTCTTCAATATCATTGTTATAAATGATGGCTCGACCAGACGATTCTATACTGGCCGCATTTAAAGGATAACCGCTTAGTAAGGCGATGCTGAGTGTACTGAGCGAGAGGCGCTTAAAAAAACTGTTCATTATTCTACAGAATAAAAGTTGTTAGTTTGACTTTGTGCTTTACTGGTATCAGCACTACGATAGGATGGACGAATTTGGCAAGCCGGATTGGATTTTATGCTTTCTGGTGTACCTGCGCATTGACGAAAGTTTTCTTGTAGCGCCATTTCTACGACGGTTTCAAAACTGCCATCATCCAATTCTCGTTGGGAAACCACTTTTGCACCAACAAGGTATGCATCTACGTATGTTCTGAGCTCGTCGTTCTGAGTCATCATATTACTTAGAGTAGATGATCCATTGATTTTTAAACCATAAACACGTTCAGACAAATTACGGTAGGCGTCTAACTTTGATCCGCGCAGTGAGAGTAGTTTGGCTTGAGACTTGGAGAACTTTTTATTGCTAATCGGTGCTGAGTAACCCGTTGCATTGATAATGATGGGCTCTCTAGGAATCACATCGATAATTTCGAAAGGGCTGCCGTTGTTACTGCTGCTATTGTTATCCAATAATGAATTACTGACAGTGTTGTTATTGCAAGGGGCGATGTTGGTACAGTTGTTTGCATTTTGCAGTGCATTACATGCTGTTAACAACACGCTGGCGAAACATAAAAGGTACACAGGTTTGAAAAAACGCATTGCAATGTCTCCTAATTCTTTCTTAAATCGCACCACGTTATATTTGTGGTGTTTTAGTGATCTTTATTAATGAACCCTGTAAATAATAATCTTACGAGGAGTGGGCTGTTGAGATTGATTTTTTGGTTCTTCTTCAGTGATTACGGTATTCATTGGGTTTGAAGGCTTAATTATTTCTTCTTCGCTCGACGTTTTATGATAAGTATAGTTGCACCCTGATAGCATCACGGTAAATGATGTAAGAATGGACAGTGCTGTATAATTCATATTACCCATATCCTGATGATCGCCTTAGGTAATTAGTTTACGGCTTTTTCTTGCATATCTTAAAGGATAATTTGTTTGTAAGGAAAATTAGATGAAAATAACGCCAATGAAGAAATGAATTTATGCGGAAATGATGAATACAGCTGTTTTTATATACAGTATTTGTGGTATTTTCAGTATTCTTAATTGCTTTTATTTAAGTTATGTCCCAGAGAAAAATTATTCATATTGACGCGGATTGTTTCTTTGCTGCGGTAGAAATGCGTGATCGTCCAGAATTGCGTGCTGTTCCTTTGGCTATCGGAGGTCCGTCTGCGTCAAGAGGCGTGATTTCAACAGCGAATTATAACGCCCGTAAATACGGTGTTCGCTCAGCGATGTCTTCGGCCCATGCTGTTCGACTTTGCCCTCAGTTAACCATTATCCCCGGAAACATGCAGAAATATCGTGAAGTGTCACAACAAATGCGATCTGTTTTTAATGAATTTACGGATCGGATCGAACCTCTTTCTTTAGATGAAGCGTATCTTGACGTGACTGACGTGACGCTGTGTAGAGGCAGTGCAACCTTAATGGCAGAAGACATTCGACAAAAAATCTTTCAAATAACAGGAATTACAGTGTCTGCGGGCATTGCCAGTAATAAGTTTTTAGCCAAAGTTGCCAGCGATTGGAATAAACCAAATGGTCAATTTGTTGTGACGCCAGAATCGCAAAGTGAATTTGTTAAAACCATTCCAATTAAAAACATTTGGGGGCTTGGTAAAGTAGGCCAGGAAAAGCTGCATAAGCTAAACATTGAAACCTGTCTGGATTTACAACAAGTCGACTTTACGGTGTTATTAAAGCAGTTTGGTAGCTTTGCCTATCGTTTGTCTCAGTTGGCTTTAGGGATTGATGAACGTGAAGTGCAAGTCAATCGAATTCGTAAAAGCCTTTCGGTGGAGCATACATACGATAAAGATTTGCAGACAATGGGGGAATGCTTATTGCAAATTCCCATATTGATGGAAGAACTGACACGCCGCATGTCGAATAAAAAAGAAGCCTTACACCCGAGTAAATTTTATGTGAAAGTGAAATTTGATAATTTTCAACAAACGACGGTGGAAAAAACCTATCAACCTGGTGAAGAAGACACTTTCTTTAGAATGCTAATGAGTGAAGCCATTGCTCGTCAATCTCGACCTGTGCGCTTACTTGGGCTGGGATATCGGTTAAAATCGGATAATGCCATGCAAATGCAGTTACCGTTAGACGAGTAATACGTGTTGAGTGGGTTCATTTTTAAAATAGAGGATTAAAGAATGCCATTGTTAGAATGTGTTGTTGTAGAAACGTCTCCCTCAGTAGACAGTGCGGTTATTTGGCTACATGGTCTAGGGGCGGACGGACACGATTTTCAACCGATTGTTGAAAGTTTAGCATTGCCGGATGAACTAGGCGTTCGTTTTATTTTTCCGCATTCACCCATTCGACCTGTGACGATTAATGGGGGGATGGAAATGCGTGCATGGTACGACATTTTGGAAATGTCTATAGAGCGCAAAGTAGATATGGAAAACATAAAAGAGTCTTGCTCTCAAATTAATGAACTCGTCGATGCACAGATTGCTTTGGGTATTCCGAGTGAGCGTATCGTACTAGCAGGGTTCTCCCAAGGTGGTGTCATTGCGTATCAGTTAGGTTTGAATATCAAAGAGAAAATAGCCGGTATTATGGCTTTGTCTACTTACTTGGTAGAAGGTGATTCGGTTGTTGAGGCAAAAGACAGCATTAATGGTGAGACGCCAATTCTTATCCATCATGGAACCATGGATCCCGTTGTTCCTCCTTCGTTAGGCGACTTAGCTCGCGAGACTTTATTGAGTAAATCGTACCCTGTGACCTTGAAGAATTACAGTATGCCGCATTCGGTTTGTCCTGAACAAATTTCAGACATTTCTAATTGGCTAAAAGCATTGCTTGTTCGATAAGTAAGAATAATAGAAATCGAATTTCGTGACAGTTTAAAAAGCAAAGACTTTCTTATTTCGACTGATACAGATCAATGAATCATAGGGTTATGTTGTTTTGGTAGATTGATGGTTGATCTGTATCAATAGAGAAATGGGTGTAAGGACTAGAGTAAAAGCATAACAAACGAGGGGTTTAATTATGTTTTTTGATAATGTAGTTCTTGCTGGTGTCATGACAGTTGGTTTGATGTGTGCATTCTTGAGTGGCTTTGGATATATAGCGTATAAGGCCATGAAAAATAATAAAGGGACTAAGAAACACTGATGACGTTTTAGGCCGTTAGGGCTAGTTCGATCTTGGAAATACCAAGAGATTCACTGTAATGGAAGGTCTGCATAGTGTTAGAATTTAGACGAATGTGTTTTTAATTAGTTTATTGTTTAACTGTATGGGTTTACCGTATGTCATTAAGTGTATTTTTTCTGGGGTTAACGACTGGAGTATTGGCTATTGCGGCGTTGGTATTGCTTATCCTGCGTTTGTTGAGGAAAAGCCACGAACGAAAGCAATCATTAGAAGAAGCAGAAGAACGTTTTATTAAAGGCCGTTCTCATATTGTTGAAAGCATTCAAGTCTTGCTGAAAGTGGTTGGCTCGGAAGAGTTAGGATGGATGGAAGCTTCCATTCGTATCAAAGTATTATTGGATCAACTAAGCATTGATCTCTCGAAGCATGAAGAAATTGGTGTGTTCTATAAAGTGTATGCAGAGACGGAGCATATCCCAACGCATGACAATTGGAACGAATTACCCGCTTCAGCAAGGAAAAAATTTCGTGCTCAAATGCAACAGACGGAAGCAACGCACCTTGACGCGCTGAAAGTGGGCAAGAAAGCCTTACTTGAATATCCATTAATTTAATCAAATGAATCTTGTCATTTCGATCGCCGCCTGTTTCCTCGTTTTTGTGGGGCTTTTGTTGTTTTATATAAAATACAATCAACAGATCCCATACTATCGTGTCAATAAAAACTATTGCCTACGCCTTTTAGAACATGCCATTGCAGGTGATTTGCCCATCTCCGATTGGCATTTCTTTATTGGTATGACAGTCACTCATTCTGAGCATTTGGACGAGCTGAGACAAATGTGTGTTGATATTGATGAACAATATGTAACAGGAAGTCATTTGGTTAATTCTCAAGCTTGTGTATTATTCTCCAACGAAGGCAAAAAAGTGTTACGCGCACTGCTGGATGAATGGAAATTTAAGACGGATTTTGAAATATAGCCCTTTTAATATGATTGAATAGTTGAGACTAAAAATATGAATGACGTGATTGATCAAGGTGCGGGTATGGCACCATGGATAATGGGAATGATGTTAAACGTTGCAATTGCAGCGGTAATCTTTATTGTGGGTAAAATGGTTGCGGCTAAGATCGCCAAGTTTATTGAAGGCAGAATGCTTAAATCCAATGTTGACAAAGCGGTAGCAGGTTTTGCATCCAGCATTTTGTACGCATTGATGTTTGCTGGTGTTATTTTGATGGCATTGGGTCATGTTGGCGTAGAAACGACATCTTTTATTGCGATTCTTGGTGCGGCTGGTTTAGCGGTTGGTCTTGCATTGCAAGGCTCACTGTCTAACTTTGCTTCTGGCGTATTAATTATCTTGTTCCGCCCTTTTAAGGCTGGTGATTTTATTGATGCAGCGGGTCAAACTGGTATAGTTGATCGTATTGAGTTGTTTTCAACGTACTTAAAAACACTGGATAACCGCGTGGTTATTATCCCTAACTCAGCGATAACAAACGGCGCCATTGTTAATTTTTCTAAAGAAAAAACGCGTCGTATCGATTTGGTTATTGGTATTAGCTATGATGCAGACATTAAGTTGGCTAAAAAGATCATGAAGGAAATTGTAGACGCCGATACTCGTATCCTGAAAGAACCAGAGTGTACTATTGCGGTTTCGGAATTGGCGGATAACTCGGTAAATTTTGTACTTCGTCCTTGGGTTGATGCTGCGGACTACTGGACAGTAAGGGCGGATGTACTAGAAAAAATCAAATACACATTTGATGAGCAAGGCGTTGGTATCCCTTATCCACAAATGGATGTTCACCTTCACAAAGAAACGGAATAATTTCCTTTCTTAAAGACAATGTTTAGCTAAATAGGCATTGAAAAGTGATCTTTAAAAACGCCTCGGTGACTCTTGTTATCGAGGCGTTTTTTTTGTTGCTTATCTTTCTTATTGAAGGCCGATAGATAAGTGAATAAAACGGGAAAAGGAAGTATTTCAATCTGCATCTAATAAAAGGTAAAAGTAGAATTGGTGATTTCATGCCAACACTCTATGTTGAATTTGCATATCGAATTTTCTATCTCCGAAGCGTAGAATGCGTCTTAAATCAACACCAGACCAATAGTCTCACTAAGCTTAAAGGTGAGTCTTATTAGTAAATTCGCCCAGTTACATTAACTGAATGCATGTTCGGAGAAAAAAGTGTCTCAAATGAACACGGACGAAACGGGTTTCAATGGTCATTGGACAAAAGCACAATTGTATATTGCTCTAGGCAATGCATTGCATACTGTTGCGCGTTTAGGCATTGATTGCACTCCGATGGAGGGCGTTGATGCAGAACTTATAGGCGAGCTTTTTAAAGACGAATTGGATGGTTATGTTTGTGATGTAGCGCTTGCAATGGGTTACCACAAAGAGGGCGAAGACTATAACCACGGTTTACCAAAATCTCGTTTGCCAGCAAGCGATGTGATTACTGTTATTTAATAGCAGAGAATCAAGCTGTTATTGAAAAATACAGTAGAGTGGCTCATAAGAAATGATGCATAAAAAGTCAGTACTCTTTGGAGACTGGCTTTTAGACCATGCCCTGCGGGTCTTTCAGAGAAAACGCCACATTTCGTTACGACTCTTTGAAAGGTATTAACATTCCTGCAGAATCGTGCCTTATTTGACGGTTTTTCTGAAAGACTGAGTCTTAGTAGACTTATTCGCACCTTCCTTAAGCCTGAATTCAAGTCCGAAGTGCGACACTTTTCACTTCAAGCAACTAAGCACATGTTTTTAAAAATTACGGCTGGTTGCTTGAACCCTAAACACTTCCTTGGACGATTGTTTATTCGTCTCATC
>NZ_JBLIXL010000020.1:0-66333 GCF_047525455.1 Marinomonas phycocola | reverse complement strand
AGACATCTCTTCTACAAACGATGCATTAGAGGAAATCACATTAACGAATGGCACGGTTAAAGGTGACTTCGTATTAGCCAATACTGATTTTGAGTTGGATTCTAATGGTGCTGTTCAAGATGAAAATGACGACAATGCTTTCAATAACGTTGATCAAGCGAACTTCGTTAAAGCAGGCTTAACGTCTATTACAGCGACGGATTTTGATGGTGACATCGTTCTAGGTAGAGACAACGACATCGTTGACCTAGGTGCATTGTCTGCTGCGGTTAATGGTGACGTGACTTATAACGCAACACTAAACGACGATGACACATATACAGCCGTAACAGGTGCTGGTGAAGATACGATTAACATCACCCTAGATGATAATAGAGTAGAAGCGAATACAGGTACGGACACGGCTGTAACAATCTCTACTGGTGCTGCAAACGACAGCATCACCGTTGATGAAGCTAATGATTCTGTTGAAAACACGACTGCAACCATTAATGCTGGCGCAGGTGATGACGTTATCCGTGGTAACGACGTTTCTGTAAACGTCACTGCAGGTACAGGTAATGATGTTATTTATGTTGAAAACACGGGCGTAAAAGCATTATTAAATCTTGCTACAAGTGGTATGTACCAAGCTGCAACTCCTGCCGCTCAAGGTACACCATTCGCACACGGAACTATTCACTTCTTAGCAGGTAGAGAAGTGACTGTTGGCATTACTACTACGCCAACTAATCAAAAAATGACTCATGAAAGCGAAGCCGTTACCATTACCGCTGCTTCAGGCGCTTTAACAACACTAAAAGACTTAAATGCAGCGGTTGTAAAAGCGGTTAACGAAGATTCTGTATTAAGTAAAATTGCGACCGCTTATGTTGATGAAAATAATAATGTTGCTATTCAATACTTAGTCGATGGTAGGCAAACTGTTGGTGCTAATTTTGGTGTTCAGCTAACAGTTACTGACCCTGCTCCAGCGACTGACATTTCAACAGCTATGTTGAATGAGTACAGAGACTTCACAAATACCTCAACACTCACTTCAGCTGACGTACTGGCTCGTTATAATGCAACGTTGGCTAAAGGTCTATCATCTACTGCCACTCATGAAGGTTCTACTCTTACTTTTACAAATGCAGCGGGTGCCGCTGCTGAGACTACTGCAACGGTAGTTATCGGCGATGATACTGTTACTTTTACTGCAACAGGTACCGCTGCTGCTGATGCCGCTGCTTTGGCTAATGCACTTATTGCAGAAGGCTATGTTGCTGACGGTACAACTGTAGCTGGTACAGTTTCTGTCGTTACTGATAAAGAAATTTCATACACTGTTGCGGCAACAGATGCTAGCACTTTTAGCGCTGTTGTAATTGATAACGATGAGGTTTTAAATGAAACTAACATTCCTGCCTTGCTAGGTACGGATTCTGTTGATACTAATGCTAATGATGTGAACACTGTTAACGGCGGTGCTGGCGATGATGTTATCGTATTAAATGCTACTCCTAATGTCCGTACTGCTGATTACGATATAGTTGTCTGGACTGGTTACTCTCAAGGTAACGATACAATCGTTCACTTTGATACAGTGGTTGATAAATTAGATTTCACATCGTACCTAACAGGTACAATTGATGCTGCTGACAACGGTTCAACATCTGCTGAATCAGAGATTGAGTTAGCGGTTACTGTTACTTTTGCCAATACTACATTCACAGCAAACAGTATTAACATTATTAATTTTGGTCTTTTAGATGGAGTAACAGCAACTCAAACATTTGAGGCACTAACCGCTGCACAGTTAGAAACGGCACTTGAAGCGGATACTTATGCAAATACTGTTCGTGCTGATACAGCCACTGGTAACGGTAGCTTGTATCAGACTAATGGTGTATCTGTATTAGTGATTCAAGATGATGAAAATAGTAAGGGTAATGTTAATGGTGATACGATTAACCAGGGGGCGTATAAAGCGTTCGAAGTGTCTTATGCGGATGCAACTATAGCCGCAGGCGCAACAGACTTCACGGCCAAACTCATTGGTTCATTCGATCTAGGTCGCGATCCTTTGATTACGGTGCAGGTTGACTTAATAGTTGAGTCTAATTTCATATCTTAAAACAATGAATTTGGAGTGGGCAAAATAAACATCCCCTCCAACGAAATCGTTTTTATGATGGCTCATTTTTCTCACGTTTTATTCTTTTGTGTAATAACAATCAAGTTGTTGCCTAATAAGAACAAGCCCATGCTCTTTCTTTTCTAATAAACATTTTGGTAATAGTGAAACTACCGTATCTCGAATTTTTTTACAGTGGCCTAATGGATAGAGTTGGCCATGGAATCTAGGGTGTTTGGGGAGTCGTTCTACATCAGCTTCTGGCCTTAGATTCGCAAGATCATTAATAATTAAGTTAATTTGATCGAAACTGAGCGATATTGATGTTGGCATGGAGCTATAGGTGCTATTAAAAGTCTTTAGGTTGTTGGAAACTGTAAAAGAAGCCGTGACAGTAGGCTCCTTTAATCATTAAGTTGCGTTATGGCTTGGCGCTATATCATACATGTTAATAACTCAGGCACTTATCCACTTCGTTTGCTGCGCCTAAAATTACTGCAACACGTTGATGGATGCCTGTAGGTTCAATGTCAAGAATACGTTGAGTATGCGTATAAGCCTTACCGCCAGATTGTTCTACAAGCATTGCCATTGGGTTTGCTTCATACATGAGCCGAAGCTTACCCGCTTTTGATGGGTCTTTTTTATCCCATGGATAAATAAATATGCCTCCTCGACACATTATTCTATGTACATCCCCAACCATGGCGGCGACCCATCTCATATTAAAGTTCTTTTCTCTAGGGCCTTCTTTTCCTGCAATGAGGTCATGAGTGTAGTTTTGAATGTTTTCTGACCAAAAACGTTGATTTGATACATTAATGGCAAATTCTTGAGTGTCTTTTGGCACAGAAACACTTTCTTGAGTAAGGATGAATTCGGACTTGTCTACATCAAGTGTATACATTGCAACACCGCTTCCTGTAGTGAAAACCAACATAGTAGATGGCCCATAAAGGACATAACCCGCCGCGACTTGTTGATTGCCTGCGATTAAAAAATCCTGTTCCGTTGCAGGTTGGTTTCCTGTTTTAGAATAAATCGAAAAAATCGTACCAACCATTGAATTAATGTCAATATTGGAAGAACCGTCGAGAGGGTCAAAAGCAATAAGATACTCGCCGTTAGTATGCGCAGGGACAATATCCTCTTCTTCTTCAGATGCGATTGCGCGTACTTCTGGTATAGCAAGAAGTGCGCTTTTTAACATATCATTTGAAATGACATCGAGCTTTTTCTGTTCTTCTCCTTGAACGTTTTCATTACCTGCCATTCCAAGAATCCCCGCCAGAGAACCTTTTTTAAGTGTTGAGGAAATATCGATACAGGTGTTTGTTGTCACCGTTAATACTTCTTGTAGAGATTTAGATAGGGTACTGGACGCTAAAACACCGGATAAGCTTTGCATAGAAAGAACATTCCTTAGTGGTTTTGATAGTGAGTTTAGAAAATTATGCCAGTTACGAAGGCGGGTGTCAGTAAAGAGTCAGTCGAAAACGAGAAGAAAGGCGCTTTTATCGGAGTCCATTGCTTCTTGGGCCAACTGTTTCTTGAATTTATATTTTTATGAAGCACTTACAAAGTATTGAAAAAGAAACGAGGTTGCGATGCAAATCGCGCTATGCTGGGTGTGATTGACATTAGTGGATTTAATAATAGAACGAAAAAGAGTGACTAAACGGAGCAACTCTTTTCCGTTGGATTCTTGATGTTATTTGGTTGTTAATGTTTTGACGCCATCTGGTGTTGCAAGTAACAATACGTCCGCATTGCGCGCCGCGAACAACCCATTGGTAACCACACCCACAATGGCATTAATATTTGCTTCTAGTGCTACTGGATCGAGTATTTTGAGATTATAGACATCCAATATGTGGTTGCCGTTATCGGTTACAACACCTTCTCTATATACAGGATCGCCTCCAAGTTTGACCAACTCTCTAGCAACATAGCTGCGTGCCATTGGAATCACTTCGACAGGTAGAGGAAAATCGCCTAATACATTAACCAATTTTGATTGATCGGCAATGCATATAAATTCATCACTGCACGCGGTGACGATTTTTTCACGTGTTAACGCTGCTCCACCCCCTTTTATAAGGTGCAAATATTCATTGCTTTCATCAGCACCATCAATGTAAAACGCGATTTTATTAACAGAGTTTAAATCATAAACAGTGATGCCACCTTTCCTTAGACGTTCTGCCGATGCTTCAGAGCTAGCAACAGTGCCATCAAATAATTGTCTATGTTTAATTAATTCATCAATAAACAAGTTTGCTGTTGACCCTGTGCCAACGCCAACAATCGTGTCGTCTTCAAGTTTTGGTAATATGTATTCAACAGCCGCTTTGGCAACGGCGAGTTTTAATTCATCTTGTGTCATTGGAGGTGAAACCTTATTTTGAGCGGGTGTAGGGAGCCATATTATAGACCTTGGTGGCAACTTCAGAAAGTGGCTTTGCCTAAAGAGTATGAAATCGGTATATTTCTTGTCTGCTTGGGTTTTAGCGTAGCAATAGAAGGTTGCGTGAAATCTTTCTCCAAACGAGTACTGTTATTGCATTGGAAAAATATATGCCAAATACCATGATTAAAAAAATTCTACAGGCGCGTGTCTATGACGTTGCGGTAGAAACGCCGTTATCTCGCGCAAATCAATTGTGTAATCGTTTTGATAATGAAATTTTATTGAAAAGAGAAGATCTTCAACCTGTTTTCTCCTTCAAGATTCGTGGTGCATATAACAAAATCTCTCAATTAACATCAGAAGAAAAAATGCGAGGTGTCATTGCTGCATCCGCCGGGAATCACGCTCAAGGTTTGGCTTTAGCAGCCAAAAAATTGGGAATTAAAGCGACTATCGTTATGCCTGAAACGACACCAGAAGTGAAAGTGACGGCGGTTAGAAACCACGGGGCTGAAGTGGTGTTGTTCGGTGATGCATATGACGCTGCATTTGCTAAATCACAAGAAATCATGCAGCACTCTGGTCAGGTGTTTGTTCATCCATTTGATGATTTAGACACCATAGCAGGACAAGGCACGGTGGGAATGGAAATTTTACGACAGCACGAAGGGAACATCGATGCTATTTTTGTTCCTATTGGTGGGGGTGGGCTCATTGCGGGGATCGCGGCTTATGTAAAATACTTACGTCCAGATATTAAAGTTATTGGAGTAGAGCCAGAAGATGCGGCCTGTTTTAAATATGCACTTGAGAAAGGTAAGCCTGTGCGTTTAAATCAAGTTGGCATTTTTGCAGAAGGGGTGGCTGTCGCTCAAATAGGTACAAATACATTTACCATTGCAAAAGATTTGGTGGATGAAATTATTACCGTCACCACTGATGAAATGTGTGCGGCCATTAAAGACATATACGATGATACTCGAGCTATTACAGAGCCGGCTGGTGCGTGTGCGCTTGCAGGGCTAAAAAAGTACATTGAAAGGGATCGGGTCAAGAATAAGACCTTAATAGCGATCAATAGTGGCGCAAATGTTAATTTTGACCGCTTACGTCATGTTTCTGAAAGAGCGGAATTGGGTGAAAAACGAGAAGCAATTTTAGCGGTTAAAATTCCAGAGCATCCAGGCAGCTTTAAGAAGTTTTGTGATGCAATGATAGGCCGTAGTATTACCGAATTCAACTATCGTTTCTCAGATGAAAAAGAAGCGGTTATTTTTGTCGGAGTACAAATCGGTGGTAATCCCGATAGCCGTAAAAATCTATTACATGATTTAAAGGAGTACGATGTAATGGATCTCACAGACAATGAAACGGCAAAAGTCCATGTAAGGCATATGATTGGTGGACATCTTCGGAGTGAGAAGGGCGAATTATTGTATAGCTTTGAATTTCCTGAACGTCCAAGTGCATTGTTAAACTTTTTAAATACTCTTGGTGGGCAATGGAATATCTCTATGTTCCATTACCGGAACCATGGCGATGCTTATGGTCGTGTACTTGTTGGTCTACAAGCGGTTGGGGAAGAAACGGACGTAACGCGTTATCTGGATGATCTTGGTTACCCTTACCAAGATGAAAATGATAACTTAGCCTGCAAGTTATTCTTCAAATAACCTTTTTAAAGACCGGTTAGTTCACTTCTTTTCTATGAACCCCATGCTTCTTTGATGTGTGGGTTTTGTCTTTTTAGCTTTCGCTTAGAGCATTAAAATCGGTTATCATAACGGCCATATTTTTATTAGATAAACTTTGTGTATGTACTATTTTAAATGCAAAGTTTAACTGGCTCAAACGCGGGTTCACTCATAGAAAGAGCCCGTTTCAGATTGCAGCCGATCACTTTTTTAAAAGGCTATCAGACGTGAATATTCAAACCCTCCTTAATACCCGTATCCAAGACGCAATGATAATTGCTGGCGCTCCAGAAGGCTCTCCGGCAATTGTTAGACAATCTGCGAAAGTGCAATTTGGCGATTATCAAGCAAATGGCATTATGGGGGTGGCAAAAAAACTTAAAATGAATCCTCGAGAATTTGCCCAAACCGTATTGGATAGATTGGACTTGTCTGATATTGCTGAAAAAGTAGAAATCGCAGGACCTGGTTTTATTAATATTTTTCTTAAAACTGAGTGGATGGCACAAGAAGTTGCCCGAGTATTACTTGATGCACGACTGGATGTTCAAAAGGTCAATCAGCCACAGACCATCGTTGTTGATTATTCTTCTCCGAATCTTGCCAAAGAAATGCACGTTGGTCATTTACGTTCAACGGTTATTGGCGATTCGGTTGTCCGCACATTGGAATTTTTAGGGCATCATGTTATTCGTCAGAATCACGTAGGGGATTGGGGGACTCAATTCGGCATGCTGTTGGCCTATCTGGAGCGTTTACGTAAAGAAAATACAGCAGTCAGTATGGTTCTGTCTGACCTAGAAGTCTTTTATCGTAAGGCAAAAACATGTTTTGATGAGGATTCTGAGTTTGCGGTTCGTGCCAGAGAGTTGGTTGTAGAGCTGCAATCAGGCAATGAACAATGCCTAGCCTTATGGGACGAGTTCATTGATATTTCGTTAACGCATTGTGAAGAAACTTACAAAATGCTTGGCGTGTCTTTAAAGCGTGAACACGTTATGCCTGAAAGCGCTTATAACGATGATTTGCCTACTGTGGTTGCCGAATTAGACGAGCAAGGATTATTAAAAGAATCGGAAGGTGCCAAGTGCATATTCATGGAAGAGTTTGCAAATAAAGATGGCGAAATCACTCCTGTGATAGTACAAAAAACCGGCGGTGGTTTCTTATACTCAACAACGGATTTAGCCGCATTAAGATTCCGTCAGCATACTCTAGGTTTTGATCGTGGTTTGTATTTTGTTGATGCTCGCCAGTCGTTACACTTTCAACAAATATTTACTCTTGGTCGTAAAGCTGGCTTTGTTAAAGCTGAGACTCGCTTAGAGCACATGCCATTTGGCACCGTAATGGGCAGTGATGGAAAGCCGTTTAAAACGCGTTCTGGTGGTGTAGCGAAATTGTCTGCACTGTTAGAAGAGGCTCAAGAAAGAGCATACACATTAGTGTCTTCTAAAAATCCAGATATGGCGGAAGATGAACTAAAAAATATTGGTCGTGTGGTTGGTATTGCTTCCGTTAAATACGCAGACTTGTCAAAAAACCGTACCAGCGATTATGTCTTTAACTGGGACAACATGTTGAGTTTTGAAGGCAACACGGCTCCTTATCTTTTGTATGCTTATTCCCGTATCGCCAGCATTATCAAGCGCTCTGATATTAATATGGATACGCTTAATGGTCCACTATTGTTGAACTCGGATCAAGAAAGAGCCTTATCTGTAAAACTGTTGCAGTTTGCTGAATCTGTTGATCAAGTCGCGGCAGATGGAATGCCTCATTTCATGTGTTCATACTTGTATGATTTAGCGGGCGTCTTCATGACATTTTATGAAGCGTGCCCAATATTAACGTCAGAAGCGGAGGTAAAAGCAAGCCGCTTATTGCTTGCTGCGAATACCGCCTCAACATTGAAAAAAGGGTTGGAGTTATTGGGAATAGAAACATTAGAACGTATGTAATATTTATTCGTTGGTTTATGCATTTTTGAAGAATACGCGCTTATGAAAATTTACGTTGCTTACACCGGAGGAACCATCGGTATGGTTCCTTCTGATCAAGGTTATGTGCCTGGAAAAGCGTTTGCTGCTGATATATTAAGGCATTTGAATGATTATCAACCTGAGCATGGCTTTGATGTTTATTCTTACAAAAGATTGATAGACAGTTCAAATGCTACTCCTGAAGATTGGCAGACGATCGCAGAGGATCTGCAAAGTAAATGGCATGATTACGATGCCTTTATCGTTTTACATGGTACGGATACCATGGCGTATTCAGCGGCAGCATTAGCGTTTATGTTTCAACACTCGCGGAAGCCTATTGTGGTAACGGGGTCTCAAATTCCGATGATAAAAAAACGCAACGACGCTTTGAGTAATGTGTTTGGTGCTGTGGATGCGGTATTGAATGGGCCAAATGGTGTGTTTCTATTTTTTGGTGGAAAGTTGTTAGAAGCCACCCGTGCTCGTAAAATCGATACCAGTGCTCTAAGCGCATTCCAATCGCCTAATTTCTTGCCAAGAGGTGTTCTTGGAATAGAATGGGAATGGAGAAAGATGCACCTTCCTAAGCAGCCTGAGTGTTTTCAGATCCCACCTATGGCGTCAGGTCATGTGACAATACTGCCTGTTTTTCCAGGGGTACAAGCAACCCATTGGGAAGGTTTACTTAATAAGCCTGTTAAAGGCGCTGTTTTATATTCTTATGGTACTGGTAACGCACCAGATCAGGATGCTAACTTGTTGAACCTTCTGCAAGAAGCCAATGATAGAGGTGTGGTCATTGTGAAGGTAAGTCAATGTGGGAAAGGTGCGGTTTCTTCTGGTACTTATGCGGTTGGTTCTGCTCTAGAGCGCGTGGGTGTGATTTCAGGGCGTGATATGACGTTTGAAGCCGCATTCACTAAATTACATTTTTTGATTGCCTTAGGGCTACCTGCTCTTGAGATCAAAAATACATTTTCTAAAACACTGGCATTCGATATTTTATAGCAATTCAATGTCAGCATTTTTAATACAATAGATACAAAGACTATGCATGTCATTCTGCTTAGCTTTCTTCATGACCGCGTGGGTCACATTTTTAAATTTAGGCATCACGGCTGATTACTTTTACCATTGGTTTATGTCGTTTATATTCGCGTGGCCTGCGGCATTTCTAATTGCGTTTAGTATTGGGCCTGTCGTAACTAGGTTAGCGAATACTCTGTATCAACGTTCCATCGATAAAAATTGATACTAATGCATTCATTATGAATAGCGTTAGGTTAGAATTCGGTTTATAGAATGTTAGTCGGGTTTGACTTTCTTCTTTAATAACTGAAGGCGAGCATCCAGTCTATCAAGTTGCGTATCGAAGGATTCTAAATCTTCGACGAAATTCGTAAACTCCAGTTTGCTCGGCAGTAAATCACTGTCATTCTGTAAGTAATCAATTAACGTGATCTTCAACGAATGGCTGGTGTTTTTACTCCAGTCCCACTTTTTACGCAGCAGCTCAGCAACAACGGAAGCGGATAAATCACCGATTTTATCGGCAAGAATGCCTTCCCAATCCAGTTCAAAGTTCTCAGATACTTTATGTAAGGTCATCAGGGTTTGTGCGTTGCCTTGAATCAGTAAGTCACCTTCAAAGAAACCGTTCCCATCCAGCAATTTACGATAGGCTGAACTTGTTCCTGATACGTGTGTGTCTTTTCGATTATCTAAGTCCGCATCGGCTAATTCGGTAGGTAAGCTAAGTGCAATACCTTCTTCAAGAATTTGAATTAAAATCAAAAGAGAAAAATCTTCAATTTCTAAAAGTACATTTTGGCCTGCAAGCTTCCCTAAGCGTATTTGTGACGGTTGATCTTGCAATAATGCCGCATTGATCGCTTTTTCAACCAGATGAATGGCACTTAAACTGATTAGGCTCATAGCAGTCTCTTAGATTTGATGAGTTTGAATAATGCTATTCTCACGGCTTTGGCCTGCTGCGTCTAGACGTTGCAGGTAGATTTCCCAAAGTTCCTGTTGATTCTTGCCAATATTAGACAAATAGTCCCAAGTATAGAGGCCCGTATCGTGCCCATCGTCAAAGGAAATCTTTAATGCGTAGTTTCCAGCGGCTTCAACATTTAGAATGCCGACATTTTTTTTGCCATATTGTAGCTTGGGAATTTGCTGTCCATGACCACGCACTTCAGCAGAAGGGGAATGAATCCGCAAAAACTCGGCACTGAGCCGATAAGTCTCATCGTTGTTAAAGCCAATTTCGAGCTCTTTGGATTGTTTGTGGTAATGGATCTTAGTTGGTAAAAGAGGAGACATAATGCGTAATCTCAGAAAGAAGTGACATCCGTGTCACTCTTATTAGGTTTTATAAAATAAAGCGACTTAAATCCTCGTCTTTTATAATGTCGCCTAAATGTTCATCAACATACGCTGCGGTAACGTCAATGATTTGGTTTTCTGGCATATCACTGGCCGAATAAGACACTTCTTCCAGTAAACGCTCTAGAACCGTGTGCAGGCGTCGAGCGCCGATGTTCTCCGTTGTTTCATTAACCTGAAATGCAATTTCAGCAATGCGTTGAATGCCGTCATCGGCAAAATTTAGATTTACCCCTTCTGTGGCGGCTAAGGCAACGTACTGTTTGGTTAATGATGCATTAGGTTCAACCAAAATTCTTTTGAAGTCATTTGTCGTCAGAGCATCAAGCTCAACACGAATAGGTAAGCGTCCTTGTAATTCAGGAATCAAATCGGATGGTTTTGATAAGTGGAATGCACCTGATGCGATAAATAGAATGTGATCTGTTTTAATCATTCCATATTTAGTCGTGACAGTACAACCTTCTACAAGCGGTAATAAATCACGTTGAACGCCTTCGCGTGAGACTTCACCGCCACTGCGTTCTGAACTTTTAGCAACCTTATCGATTTCATCTAAAAATACGATGCCATTTTGTTCCACTGCATCAACAGCACGGGCTTTTAACTCGTCTTCATTGATCAGTTTTGCCGCTTCTTCATCACATACTTGACGATAAGCTTGCTTTACCTTCATTTTGCGTTTACGGGTTTTATCATTTCCCATACTGGAAAACATGCTTTGCAGCTGATTGGTCATTTCTTCCATACCAGGAGGTGCCATTATTTCAACACCGACAGGCGTAGCGGACAAATCAATGTCGATTTCTTTGTCGTCCAATTGGCCTTCACGTAGTTTTTTACGAAAAACCTGCCGAGTACTGCTGTCCTCTGTTGGTTCCGTGCCACGAGCGGGTGGTAGTAACGCGTCGAGAATACGATCTTCTGCGGCATCTTCTGCCTTGTGGCGTAGTTTGTCTGTTTCTTGTTCTCGAAACATTTTTAGCGCCATTTCAACAAGATCTCGAATGATGGATTCAACATCGCGGCCAACGTAACCTACTTCTGTGAATTTAGTTGCTTCAATTTTAATAAAAGGTGCATTTGACAGTTTTGCTAAACGGCGAGCAATTTCTGTTTTGCCCACCCCTGTAGGGCCAATCATCAAAATATTTTTCGGTGTGACTTCAGCACGCATTTCTTCAGGTAATTGCATTCTGCGCCAGCGGTTACGGAGTGCAATAGCTACCGCACGTTTTGCACCTTGTTGGCCAATAATGTGTTTATCAAGCGCGTTTACTGTTTCTCGAGGAGTCATGGTCATGGTCATTAGAAAGGGTTCTCCTGCTGTATTATTTTGAAGATTGGTCTTCAATTTTAGAGTCTACAATCACTGTTTCTATAGTCAGGCTATGATTGGTAAATACACATATGTCTGCGGCGATTGTTAAGCTTTTTTCGACAATTTCTCTAGCAGATAAGTCGGTATTGTCAATCAGTGCACGTGCGGCTGCTTCGGCATAATTACCACCAGAACCAATGGCTAATGCTCCATGCTCTGGTTCGACCACGTCACCATTGCCAGTGATAATTAAAGTGCTGTCTTTGTTCGCAACAATCAACATGGCTTCCAGTTTTCTCAGAGCCTTATCGGAGCGCCAGTCTTTTGCAAGATCAACTGCCGCTCTGACAAGCTGCCCTTGATGCTTTTCTAATTGGCCTTCAAAACGCTCAAATAAGGTGAATGCATCGGCTGTTCCCCCTGCGAAGCCTGCAATTACTTCGCCTTTATATAAGCGACGTACTTTACGGGCATTGCCTTTCATTACTGTATTGCCAAGAGAAACTTGACCATCGCCACCCACGACGACTTGGTTACCTTTACGTACTGTCAGAATAGTTGTCATGCTTTACTCCATTTTCGATTATTAAAAAATGGGGGCGAGGTATGATATTTCAAGCGTAGAAGAGATCTTGCTGAGAACTAAGTTGGAATTTGAGCATTTTTTTGATTTTTCTATGGGAAGTGGACGTATTTGGTTTCCACTCTAAATAAAAAAATAACAGCATTTAGCGAATGTTAGCGAATGTTAGCGAATGTTAGCGAATGTTAGCGAATGTTAGCGAATGTAAAAATGAAAAAATATTCACTCATTTTAATGAATTATTGGTTGTTCTTTATGGCGCGATCTGGTTTTTTTGGAGGTCACTTTCTATACTGAGACACAAAAATATAGGCAGATACTTAGTTTTAGAGGCAGGCGTACTTTTTGTATTTAGGCAATTCGAATATCGCAATCTAATAGAATCATTACCTAGTCCACTGTGAGGATTATATGGAAATAAATGTAATTGAAGCAATGCAACGTAACTTAGACCTAATTTGGATCATTGTTGCGGCCGCTTTAGTACTTCTTATGCAAGCTGGTTTTACGGCTTTAGAGTCAGGTGTTACACGGTCAAAAAATTCAATTAATGTGGCCATGAAAAATCTGGTTGATTTGATTTTTTCAGTTTTGGTGTTTTGGTTAATTGGTTATGGGTTGATGTTTGGTTCTTCTGAGGGTGGGTTTCTAGGTTCTTCAATGTTTATGTTAGATGGAATTGATGATCCGTTAGATATGGCGATTTTTGTCTTTCAAATAACCTTTGCAGGTACTGCTGTAACCATTATTTCTGGTGCGGTTGCCGAGCGTATGAGGTTTGCTGCATACGCAATAATTGCCATTATAACGATCGGCTTTATTTACCCGGTATCAGGACATTGGATTTGGAATGCGGACGGGTGGCTAGCTCAAAAAAGCTTTGTAGACTTTGCCGGCTCAACAGTCGTTCACTCTTTAGGCGGGTGGGTTGGCTTGGCTGGCGCTTTGATGCTTGGGGCGCGTACAGGGCGTTTTGATGAAAATGGCAACCCTAGAAAAATCCATGGACAAAATCTTGTTATGGCTGTGATAGGTGTCATGATTTTATGGTTTGGTTGGATAGGCTTCAATGGAGGCAGCACACTGTCGGTAACTGGGGGCATTGCTAAGATTGTCGCTAATACCTTACTTGCAGCCGCAGCGGGTGGATTATCGTGTTTTATCGTGTCTCTCTTTTTCCATAAAGGCTCCGTTTCTATTGAAAAAATGTTAAATGGTATAGTTGGTGGATTGGTTTCTATCACCGCAGGCTGTGCCGTTGTAGAGCCTTTGGGGGCATTATTGATTGGGCTCTTAGGTGGTGTCATCGTCTTTTTTAGTGAAGAGATTGTACTTTATATTTTTAAAATTGATGATCCTGTGAATGTTATTTCAGCTCATGGCGTAGCGGGCGCATGGGGGACGTTGTCATTGGCGATGTTTGCTCCAGTTATGAATTTACCATTAGATAATAGATGGGATCAGTTTATTGTGCAGTTACAAGGCGTATTAGCTGTTTTTGTTTGGGGATTTGTATTAGGCGTAATTTTATTTGGTTTAATGAGAATGTTTTCGTTTTTAAGAGTGTCTCAAGAAGCGGAAAAAGTGGGGTTAAATGTTCATGAACATGATGCCAGTTCTGGATTGTTGGATACTATGCAAGCAATGGATAGAGTGATTAATGCGTATGGCTCCACATCAAATGATCCAGACAGCGGCAATTTAACACAGCGTATCGATGCGGATTTTGGGTCCGAAGGGTATGAAATATCTGTGTTGTTTAATCGTTTGATGGATTATTTTCACGACATTGTTTTTGATCTAAAAAAGGGCGTGCGTGATGTAATTCAAGCGTCTGAATTGTTACAAAAATCCAGTCAAGAAATGCAAAGAGATGCGGAGTCTCAATATGCTTATACCGAAAATTTTGTAAACGCTATTCAGAATATTTCAAACTCGTCTGATGATGTATGTAAAAGCACTGAGGATGTGGCGCAGAGAGTATTAAAAGCCAACGAGAGGACAAAAACAGGGCAAACTAATCTTCAAAAAGCCATTGACTCGATTCAAACTTTGACTGTCAACGTTGAGAGCTCTTTTGTTGAAATGACGAGTTTACAGGTTCGAATGAAAAATATTGAAGACATTGTGGAAACCATAAGAAGTATTTCGGATAAAACCAACTTGTTGGCTTTAAATGCAGCCATTGAATCAGCAAGAGCAGGGGAGTCTGGAAGAGGTTTTGCTGTTGTCGCTGACGAAGTGAGGAATTTATCGAAAAACACGTTTGCAGCAACTGAAACAATTAACGAACTTATCACAGACTTTCAACGATCCACCGATCACTCCAAAAATATGATTGAAAAAAGTAATGACGAAGCTAACAATACCGTAAAAATGGCACAAGAAACTTATCAATCACTCGAAAACATAGCCCAATCTGTAGAGCACTTATTGAGTCGGTCTCAGTTGATTTTAGATGCAACGTCACAGCAAAATTCAGAGGTGGGCGACATTAATAAAAGCATAGATGGGTTTATTAATTCGACAGATCGTTCAAAAACAAGAGCGGATCAAGTCTCAGAAACCAGTAAAAATCTACAGGAGTTGGCAACCGATTTAGAGGCGTTAGTTCAAGGGTTGCAGGTGGATGTACGTAAACAAACTCGTGTACATTAATTGTTAATAGGTAAAAGAGTAGAGTCGAAAAAGTGTGTTGGAAATGAACTGAAGGCTGGATCAAAGTTATTAGTATTGATTTGATTCAGCCTATATTTAATTAATAGAGAGAGCATCACATTTAAAAATGTTCTATTTATTGTTCTTTTTTCACCCGATAGGTATAAGACTGGATATCCAAAGACACTAATTTATCCTGGGCCCGGCTCATTTTCGAACGAGACTCAAAAGGTCCCAATATCACACGGTACCAAGGTCTACCGTCTTTCCCTACCGTTTTACGAATTTTCGCATCCAAACCAGACAAAATTAATTTTGCTCTCATACGATCTGAATCACTGCTACTTCTAAAAGAAGCCGCTTGGATCATATAAAGAAAATCTTGTTCTCCGCGTGGGGTAGACTGATAAGCATCTACATGACTTGTATCTACTTCGCTGTCTTGCAAGATTTGATAAAACTCAAAAGTATCTTTTTGAGGTTCAGCTTTTTTTGGTGCTGTTTTTTTAGGTTTTGTCTGAGCTGTTTTTTCAGGTGTTGGTGCGGCTTTTTTTGTCTCCGCAGCTATTGGTGTGGTCTTTACCTGTATTTGTGTAGAAGACGATTGCACTTTGCTTAATTGAGATAAACCGAATATAAATGCGCCCGCTAAACAAAGCACAAATAACCATAACCACCATTTGATTTTAGGTTTTGCTTTTTTTACTGGCTGCTTGGCTTTTCGCGTTGCGCCTTTTTTCGATGCTGAGCTTTTTGAAGCCATGGGGTAACGCTATCCTAGAATTGTCTTAGAAAATTCGCTTTATTATGGGACTTGATTCAATAAGTTTCCAGTGGATCAACGTCAATAGCGTATCTAACTTTACGTGTAAGTGGATTTCGTTCAAGCGATTGAGCTAATTGTGAGATTAGTTGATGTAAAGGTGCTCTGTTTGCCGACTTAAACGTCAAAATATATCGATGTTGCCCAGCTTTGCGTACAATGATGGCAGAATAAGGGCCGAGTAATCGTATGGGGTAATTAAAGTGTTTAATATGGCGTTCTGCTTCATCACGTAATTGCTCGAGTAGTAAATAGGATTGTTCTTCATCGGCTGATTCGCTGCGAATGAGAATTTGATGTAAATAAGGCGGCATTTCAAGCGCTTTTCTTTCTTGTAACCCCTGATTTGCAAAGTACTCATAGCCTAAAGAGCACAAACTCTCAATAGAGGGGTGGTCTGGGTGGTAGGTTTGCAGTAATACATGACCTGGTTTTGAGGCACGTCCTGCTCTCCCTGCAACTTGGGTAATCAATTGTGCTGTTCTTTCCATGCCTCGAAAATCGGATGAGAATAGACCGACATCAGCATCCATTACAATCACCAAGGTGACATTGGGGAAATGGTGCCCTTTAGCGAGCATCTGAGTGCCGACTAAAATGGCTTTATCGTGTTCATGTATTTTTTGCGTGATGGTATTTAATGACTCTTTTCGAGAGGTGCTGTCTCGATCGATCCTTAAAACAGGTGTTTCTTTAAATACGTTAGATAGTTGAGACTCTATTTGTTCAGTGCCTTCACCGATGGTGAAAATCTCATGGCTCTGGCATTCTCCACACTGATTTAGTAAGGCTTCTTGATAACCACAATGGTGACAATGCAGTTTATTTGCTCGTTTATGAACGGTTAAATTCACGTCGCAATGTTTACAGTTAGCAATCCAACCACAGTCATGGCACATAAGAGTGGGCGCGTAACCACGACGATTTAAGAAAATTAATACCTGCTCTTTTCGATTTAAATGGGTATTAATTCGTTCTAAAGAGGATTCACAAAGCCCGTTTATGAGTGTTTTGCCACGTAAATCGATTCGTTCCATTGAGGGGATTTTGGCGTTGCCTGCCCTCGACCTTAATTTGATCCAGTGAAACTTTTTTTGTTTGGCATTATGTAAGCTTTCATAAGAGGGGGTCGCAGACCCTAAGACGACGCAGGCATTGATGCTTTTTGCGCGTATTAGTGCGAGGTCTCGGGTATGGAATCGAAAACCATCTTGTTGCTTATAAGATGCATCGTGCTCTTCGTCTAAGATAAGTAGACTAAGGTATGGTGCGGGTACAAAGATAGAAGAGCGAGTGCCAATAATCACTTTAGCTTTGCCTGAACGGGCCATTAACCAACCGTCTAATCGTTCCCTATCTGACATATTAGAATGCAGTAAAACAATGTCGGTATTGAATCGATCTTCAAAGCGCCTGAGTGTTTGCGGTGTTAGCCCGATTTCTGGAACCAACACCAAAACTTGCTGTTCTTTTGCTATCACTTGCTCGATTAGCCGTAGATAGACTTCGGTTTTACCGCTTCCAGTAATGCCATCGAGTAAGGTGACGTTGAAGTGCCCGAGTTGCGATGTTAATTCTCTCACGGCAATTGTTTGCTCATGATTTAACGTCGGTGGAACGTGTTTTTGATGACCATGATGTTCGGCATTTTTACTGAAATGCCTAAGGTCTCTTTGAATGAGGCCTTTATCTTCTAGTGCTTTTGCCACTGGACTCTGCAAATCGTGCAAACGCATGATATGAGGGCTTAAACCATTTGGGTGTGCTTTTAATACGTCAAAAAAAGCGTGTTGCTTCGGTGCTCGCTTTAATTCGTCAAGTTGTACTTTTTTACCTTCTTCTGTTATTACCCACCATATTTCACTTCTGAAGTTATCGGATTCACCTTTACGTAGCATGGCTGGCAGAGCATGAAAAAAGACGTCACCAATAGGGTGGTGATAATAACGACTCGCCCATTTACATAAATCAATGATGGGTTCAGGCATAATAGACGTTTCGTCATGTAATGATGTGAAAGGCTTTATTTGCTCTGCATCCCAATCTGTTTGATAGCAAAGTTCAACAATAATGCCCAAACGTGTTTGTTTGCCGAAAGGAACTTTTAATCGCATTCCCGGTGAGAGTGTATGACGTAGAGCGATGGCTTTTGGTACTTTATATTCAAATAAAGTGCGCATAGGAACAGGTAAGGCTACTTTGACGTAAGGTTCTGGTGTGAGTAGCGGTTCCTGCATGAATTCCTCTGTGTGAAAAGTGACAAAAAACAACGTTTTATTTTATCTAAGTGTACGCCAACTTTGACTATCGGTGCGAATTTGTTTTTGTAACAGAACGGTAAGCACTTGTCTTACTTTATCTTTTCAGCTGCACTGAAAATTACTTTAAGGAAGGAATTCGATTTATTACTAAAAAAGGTTGCTAGAGTGTCATTTCATGCCTAAAATAGGCGCCTCTTGGAACCACTGTACAATGTCTGTACAACGCAATCGTGCGGTGCTTGACCTCTTAAATTGCTTTCATTATTGCTAACTGATAGCAGCAATGAATTTAAGACTAGATCAGGTGGCGGCACACCAAACTATAAGGTGATTAAAATGCAAAAAGATATCCATCCTAACTATTCAGCCATTACTGCAACTTGTACTTGTGGTAATACACTAAGCCTAAACACAACTTTAGGTAAAGATCTTCACATCGACGTATGCAGTCAATGCCACCCTTTCTACACAGGTCAGCAAAAAATGATGGATACTGGTGGTCGTGTTGATCGTTTCAACAAACGCTTCGGAGCTCGTCGTTCTACGAAATAATTCGCAGAATTGTGATGATCTCAATAAAAAAGCGTCAGCTCTGCTCGGCGCTTTTTTTATGCTTAATAACAAGTGGCAGTTATGCATCTTGTTTGGCCGTAGGTAAGGTATCCTCTGCTAAAGTGAAAAAAGTAGTAGATGGGGACACCGTGCATTTTCAGGATGGACGTAAAGTCCGATTGATTGGTATCAATACACCTGAATTGGATTACAAGCACCAAAAGCACGATGCCTTTGCTGTTGAAGCAAAACAATTGTTATCTACACTTGTCGGTAAAACGGTCTTTTATCAAGAAGGTTTGGATAAAAGAGACCGTTACGGTCGTTATTTGTATTACTTGTTTGATAAACGTCGAATTTCAATATCAAGTCAGTTATTATCCCAGGGATTGGGTTATCGCATTGCGGTTCCTCCCAACACTCATTACCAAACGTGTTTACAGGCTTCTGAAAACGTAGCTCGGCAAAAAAAGATGGGAGTTTGGGAACAAGCACAACAATGGCAGCCAAAAGCTGGTTTTGTATTATCTCGCGTAACACTGACTTCTATTTACAGAAACAGAGGAGGGTGGTGGCTAAATACAAACCGTAATTTAGCGATTAACATTCCTGCTAATGTTGCTAATCAATGGACACCTCAAGAATTATACTCACTTGAAGGGCATCTTATTGAAGCCCGTGGTTGGCAACATTACCGAAAAAACAAGCAACCCGATAAAGCAAAATGGGTATGGCAAGTGAAACACCCATACGATTTGGTTGCGATTGATTAAGCTTACAATTCATGAAAACGAGTGTATTTGATTGAAAGCATGACTTTAAAGAAGAATGCTTTTCAATTACTCTGGTATAAGTGAAGGCGATAAAAGCAATATGATGCATTGAGCAATTTTATTGCCGTGCATATGCTTTCTAAAATTAATAAACAAATAATAAACGGAAACATCAAAATGGCAGAAGATATGAAGCAAGCTGCTCTGGATTACCATGAGCATCCAGTTCCAGGCAAACTAAGTTCAACTATTACTAAGCCAACCGCGACCTCAGGTGATTTATCCCTTGCGTATAGCCCAGGTGTTGCTGAACCCTGCCGCGAAATTGCAAAAAATCCTGAAGACGCTTATCGATATACTGGTAAAGGTAACCTTGTTGCTGTTATTTCTGATGGGACTGCTGTTTTAGGTCTAGGGAACATTGGGCCTTTAGCAAGTAAACCTGTTATGGAAGGCAAAGGGGTTTTATTTAAACGCTTTGCTGGCGTTAACTCTGTTGATGTGGAAGTAGAATCAGAAAGCCCACAGGCCTTTATTGATACTGTTGCTCGTATTGCAAACACGTATGGCGGCATTAACTTAGAAGACATCAAAGCGCCGGAATGTTTTGAAATTGAACGACAACTGATTGAACGTTGCAATATTCCAGTATTTCATGATGATCAACACGGTACAGCGATTGTAACGGCCGCGGGCCTTTTGAATGCACTTGAATTGCAAAACAAGAAAATCGAAGATGCAAAAATCGTTTGTCTTGGTGCCGGTGCTGCTGCAACTGCTTGTATGAAATTAATCATTGCTTGTGGTGCTCAACGTGACAATATTTTTGTATTGGATCGTAAAGGTGTGATTCATTCTGGACGTGATGATTTGAACCAATTCAAAGCGATGTTTGCGATTGAAACAGACGCGCGTACATTGGATGATGCAATCGACGGCGCCGACGTTTTCATTGGCGTATCTGGCCCTGATTTATTGTCAGCTGATCAATTGAAAAAAATGGCGGCTAATCCTGTTGTTTTTGCTTGCTCAAACCCAGATCCAGAAATTAGCCCTGAATTAGCTCATTCGGTACGTGATGATTTGATCATGGCGACAGGTCGTTCTGACTATCCAAACCAAGTAAATAACGTACTTGGCTTTCCATTCATTTTCCGCGGTGCATTAGATGTTCGTGCGACGAAGATTAATGAAGAAATGAAAGTCGCAGCAGTACATGCTTTAAAAGATCTTGCTAAAGAAGATGTGCCTGCTGATGTTGTTGCAGCGTACGGTGGTGGTGCGTTGTCATTCGGTAATGAATACATCTTACCTAAGCCAATGGATTCACGTTTGTTGACCATTGTTTCTGCGGCGGTGGCTCAGGCTGCGGTTGATACGGGTGTCGCTTCTTTGCCATACCCAGATTTTTACCCATTAGAAAACTTAGATCGTTTTTAATGGTGTAAAAATTACGTGTTGATAAGCAAATAAAAAGGAGGGCCTCGGCTCTCCTTTTTATTTAAATATGACGTTTAAAGTATGTTAATTGACTCTTTATTGCTTGCTTTGTTGTTGCCAGCGAAACAAATCTACCAAAAGGAAAAGAATCAGGCTGACACCCATTACAGGTAAACTGATGCTAAGGAGTATCGCTATCAGCAAGGTAACGATCTTTCCCAAACCAGACAGCCTGTTCCAAGCCTGTAATAGCGGTTTTACTGTTTGGCCTGCGGTAGGACGACGCATCCACCACATTTTATAGCCCCAAATAATCATTAAGCATAATGCCAAACCAAAGAAGGTTAAAATGACTTGATTAACGACGCCGAATAAAATTCCCATGTGCGCATCAATTCCCCAACGAATCAATTTTGCGATCAGAGGATAGGTCTCGAAGTCTGAACGGCTGGTGACCGTCATGCTACGAGGGTCAATAGCAACACTGTCTACCTGAGAGGGCCACGAGCGATCTATTTCTCGTACGTACCACGCTTTATCGATGCTTTTAGGTGGTTTTATTTCAAGCTTATGCGCATTAATGCCAGCGGATTTTGCGGTTGCTAATATTTGGTCAAATAGTCGGTCATTTGGTACCTCTGTTGTTGGCTTAGGTAGATGATCGGTATGTTGAATGTGGTCAGCATGTTCATCTGAATTCTCTTCAATTGCAGTTAAAGATAAGGATACAGATGGCGTGACCCATCCAAGGGTTTTACGAACGTCTCCTATATTACCGCCTGCCCATTTTGACCAGGTTAAGCCAGTGGCGGAAAAAAATAATAGCCCCATAAATATTACAAGACCCAGCTGGCCATGCCGCCTACGTTTGGTTAAGTGAAGCGTTCGAGAAGCGAATTCAGTTTGGTTTTTCTTTCCTCCTTTCATCCAAAGGAAAAGACCACCAAGCGCTGCAAACCACAACCATGAAGCCGCCAGTTCACTGTAATAACGACCGAACTCACCTAAGAGTAATTGGCGATGTAAATAATCGATGGTGGTACGCAGTGGTAAAATCCCACTGGTGCCATATACCGCTAGGTTTCCTTTTAGCTCTAACGTAACAGGGTCGATAAACAAGGCTCTTGCGCCTGACAATCCCGCTGTTGGGTCTAAAAACATGATGCGGGTAGTGTCTCCCTGTTCTGGTGCTGGGCGTACCGCAAACAAGGTAAGTTCTTCATCAAGGTTTGATTTTGCAGCGGCAATTTGTTCGGTAAGCGTCTTATATTCACCAATGCTTTGGGTAGTTAAAGCGTCACTATAAAGAGCGCTTTCTAACTGAGGGGTAATGATATACAACACACCGGTGAATGCGGCGATGAAGATAAAAGGCCCAACAAATAAACCAATATAAAAATGCAAACGAGTAATTAATAAAAGCAGAGCGTTCGACTGAGCGCCCGTTGAACCTGTATTTTTTTGTGTAGACATAAACGTTTCAACCATAAAATAATCGACCAAAAAACCGCTTTAAAAATAAATGTTAAAGCGTGCTCTAGCCGTGCTTTGTCAAAATAGACTGTGACAAAAATAAGGGGCCACATCTTCCATTCGAAAAAAGAATTAAGAAAATGCAGTTATGTATTTTTATAGATTAATCTGGTGGAAACGTGTAGGTGGTGCGCGTGGATTTAATGGCGTAAAGCGTGGATGTAACCGAGCGGATAAAGTCGCAAGAAACAGAATTAGGTAGGTGGGCTTTGCTAATGCAATGAGTTCAAAAGGCTTTACATCGATCCAATTAAGATGAAAAAGTAGCGAGCAATAGCTGCAGGCTTCGAACAAATTAATGTGTGATGCAGGACTTAAAGTACCTTGATGAACATTTGGAGTGAAACCAAACTGAGCGTAGTGATGATGATCATGACCCACAAAAATGTAATGGCTAGGTGACTGGCTCTCTGCACTACGAACTTCTTCAAGTGTGTGTTCGTAAGTTGAGTGGGGATGAACCAGAGCAGAGCAGATTTGCCAAAAGAACGGCGCAAAATAAATGATCAGTACTGAGCATAAGCTAAGCAAGACGGTTTTTTCAGTCTTGCTCTGTTGAATACTGTGGAATCCCTTAGGCACTTTTCTTAGCGTCCTTTTAAAAATAAACGGCTTTTTACTTTTGCTCTGTTAATGCCAATTTAGCGCCTAAAATTGTAAAGCTGCTTGCAAACACTCTTTGCATGATTATGCTCATTTTTTCTGAATAGATAATATGGTGTCTAACAAGAAATTCCATAGTGATCATAAAATCGCCCCAACATGAATTTATGTAATAACATTTTTTAAGTAGGGTCATTATGACAGATTAAGGGAGGAAATAGACAGAGATTACTAACAGTATGAGGCCTGAATCATGGAAAAATTGAAAACGACCTGAAGTTCATTTCCATGTACTTCGAGACAAGGATGGTTTATGTCCATTTTGAATTCTTGCCATCAATATCTGAGTAATGTAAAAATTGAGCATAATAATGAAAAATACCATTCTCCTGATACCAATCTGACTTTGTGTTCCATGTGGCGGTGGATTCTCCTACGGTAATTGCGGTGTTGAATCCCCTTGACACGCAACACCTCGATACAATGCTTTCCAGGTGCTGTCCTGAATTAGTCCTGCATCACCACCAGAACCTGCTAGTGTGAATTGATTGAAGGCTTGTTGAAAGGCACACAATCCACTGTCTAATCCCGCAGAGGGTTGGCTAAATGTAAAAGAAGATGTGCCAGCGACATTGGATAGAGTGAATTCGTTGGATGTTGTACCTGCTCCATAGACACCATCAAATCGTCATCAAGTTACACAAAAGTAAATATGAAAAAGTAATAAGCAAAAAAAGCCAGATTGTTTAAAGTAAACAATCTGGCTTAAAAAGGAACCTTGGAAAAAAGGGAGTGCTGTTCAGTCAGTGCTTAGTTAGAGAAGTGCGCTGCATTGAAAATCGTTTGCAATTCTTGGTACTTGTCACTGTAAGCGTCGGCTTTCTTAGCGAAAGTGTTCGCACCTTGAAGGTTCACATCAGCGTTAAACTCAATGCCTTTAGATTCTAATGTGTTAGACAACGCTTCAACACTGGAAACGTTGGTGCGGTAATCTTCGTAAGACGTTTCACCAGTAGAACCTGCTGCAAAAGCAGACGTCGCGATAACAGAAGAAGTCAAAAGAGCCAAAGATGCTTTAGTAAATGTGTTCATAATAAATCTCCAAAATGTATAAAAAATGAATCGCTGTTGCGTTTCGATGGAGTGATTATTCACTAAGCGAAGACATAAAAATAGCCTTTGGGAGCCGCTTCCCAGTTTGTTACTTCGTTGAATATCTATTAGTACTAATTAAGAATTTAAAGGATGGAATGTGCAGGTTTGACGGTATTTTGCACACATTTCAAAATGATGTTTGTGTGCGATTTAGCGAATTTAGAAAATATTTTCTTCTTCAATGGATGACCTTACGAGTATTATAAATAAGATCGAGTCGTAACGGCATGTCTTAAAGAAAAATGCGAGAGAAGATAGTGAAAGAAAAGACTAAAAGGAGGACAGATGAATTACGATGAATTTAATCAGTTTTGTGGTTCCTTACCTGCCACGTCTCATATTATTCAATGGGGGGACTCGCATGTTTGGAAAGTGGGGGATAAGGTGTTTGCCATCGGTGGTTGGGCAAAAGATAAATCGCCTGCTTTTACTTTTAAAACATCGGAACAGAATTTTGATTTTTTAAGTGAATGCGAAGGGTATAGACCCGCGCCGTATTTTGCGAATCGTGGAATGAAATGGATACAGCAATTTGATAGCCTTCCAGAGAAAGATGAAGAGCTGATGTATTACCTGACGGAATCCTATCGTTTGGTGTCATTAGGACTT
Source organism: Marinomonas phycocola (assembly GCF_047525455.1). Lineage (NCBI taxonomy): Bacteria > Pseudomonadati > Pseudomonadota > Gammaproteobacteria > Oceanospirillales > Oceanospirillaceae > Marinomonas > Marinomonas phycocola. The sequence continues at coordinate 41,426 of NZ_JBLIXL010000020.1, read as the reverse complement.
ACAAAGAGGAAGCAAAAAGAGCTCGGTTTGAATCAAGATTAAAACTGAGTCTGACATTAAGGCTCTCTATCATAAGATACGCCATCATAAGGCAATAAGCAGTAACTCAACTATGCGTAAAACAGATAAAAAAATAGAAAAGCAGCTAATCGCATCACTAACCGATGTATGTGAGATCTCGTTAAAAGCGTTTACTGGGTTTCAATGGTTAACGCATTTCGTGCATTACTCAAATTTCCCCAAAAGCTTAAATGTGGTTTGTGTGTTTGATACCAATGACAATCTTGCTGCTTTCTTGGAAGCGGGTAAGCGTCAGGAGTTAAGCGCTATTATTCAAACGAAATTGTGTGAAATTGGAATCAATTTAAAGAATGCGAGTCAACATATTTCTTATGATACAGAAGAGAACTGCCAGAAAAGTCACAATGGCAAATGGGCTGATAGGTTTGGATAGGGATGAATCGAATTCAGAGTGATGACCGGTATTTGAGTTAACAAAGCTAACTGTGGGTAGTTTTCAGGCTGACTAACAGGAATAAGGGATACGTTGTTTCTATACAAAAGAGAAGCAGCTAAGTTATGATTTGCATCATTTTGCACACTCCGAGAACGCTATGAAACAAAACCGTAACTTAGTTGCGTTGCCCGCAGCGGACATGATGGGTTTATTACGATTACTGCGTCATTATCAAGGGTTGGCAGTTGAATTACATAAGGCTCCACTGCATGTAAATGAGTTACTTGAATGAATGAAATGTGTGAAGAATTGAAGGCAAAAAAGCCAGGACACAAGCCTGGCTTTTTAAAAGTGCGTTAGAAATTAGTTAGAGAAGTGCGCTGTATTGAAAATCGTTTGCAATTCTTGGTACTTGTCACTGTAAGCGTCGGCTTTCTTAGCGAAAGTGTTCGCACCTTGAAGGTTCACATCAGCGTTAAACTCAATGCCTTTAGATTCTAATGTGTTAGACAACGCTTCAACACTGGAAACGTTGGTGCGGTAATCTTCGTAAGACGTTTCACCAGTAGAACCTGCTGCAAAAGCAGACGTCGTGATAACAGAAGAAGTCAAAAGAGCCAAAGATGCTTTAGTAAATGTGTTCATAATAAATCTCCAAAATGTATAAAAAAATGAATCGCTGTTGCGTTTCGATGGAGTGATTATTCACTAAGCGAAGACATAAAAATAGCCTTTGGGAGCCGCTTCCCAGTTTGTTACTTCGTTGAATATCTATTAGTACTAATTAAGAATTTTAAGGATGGAATGTGCAGAATTGGCTGCATTTCTGGCACAATGTCAGCAAGTATCAAACTCTATTAACAGGAAACTGCAATGAGTGATTTGGCACATTTAATCGAGGGTGAAATGCTCCACGGGTAATTGAAAATCTTATTGATTTAGGGCAAAGTAGGACAGGGCAAGGTAAGCGAAAATTCGCAATGATCTTAATAAAATTAACTAACAAAAAAACAGTGTGAATTTAACCGGTTATGCTCTGTAGATGATCGCAACGTGAAAGCCTAAAAAAGAGACTCGTATTGTTACAAAATATCTTATTACCTAGAAAACTACCTTTAATTATGATTTTTCTGGCACTGATATCTGCATTGGTGACGGGGGTTATCGTCTATCAGCATGCTGCCGAAGCGATGCGCAGTGAATCTAAAGCAAAGTTATATTCTCTCTTAGAATCGCGTGAATCGGCTTTGAAAAAATATTTTAAAACCATACGTCAAGATGTCACTTATCATTCACAGGGGCCTTTGGTTCCATCAGCGATAAAAGAATTTAATGCAGCATGGAAAGCATTACCTAATGATAAAACACGGTATTTACAATCCCACTATATTAAGAATAATCCTTTTTCTTTAGGTCTAAAAGCCAATTTACTCAATGCAGACGATGCCTCAGACTACAGTCAAACACATAAAAAATATCACTCTTTATTTATTAATTTAATCGCAGCGCGTGCATACGATGATGTCTTTCTTATAGATGTTCAAGGCAGCATTATTTATTCTGCAAAGAAAGAGCTGGATTTTGCAAGTAATTTACGTACTGGTGAATACAGGCATTCAAACTTGGCGGAAGCATTCGCGAATGTGAGTCAAAATAAGACTCAAGGTTTTTTGTTTTTTGCAGATTTTGCCTCTTATGAACCGAGTGATGGGGCCCCAGCTAGTTTTATTGCAGCACCGATATTCGATGAAGATAAACATTACATAGGTGTACTTGCTTTTCAAATGTCGATAGATGAACTTAATAATGTCATGCAAGTTACAGCGGGTATGGGAGAAACGGGTGAAACTTACTTAGTAGGCATGGATTATTTAATGAGGAGTGATTCACGATTCTTTTCGTCTCCCAGTATTCTTAAAAAGCGAGTAGAAACCACGTCAGTAAAAAGTGCTTTAGCAGGTCAAGAGGGTGTGGAGGCCACTTTAGATTACCGAAATGTACCGGTATTTTCAGCGTATAAATCAATTGATTTTCTTAATACACGTTGGGCTATTCTAGCTGAAATTGATGAAGTAGAAGTGCTTGAGCCTGTCATTATATTAAATCATTTTTTAATGATTAGCGGTGTAATCATTGCTGTCGCTATTACTGTACTCGGTTATCTTTTGGCTATCGATCTGGCGAAACCTATCGTCACTATGACAAATGCAATGAACAGGTTAGCTCGTAATGATTTAAGTGTTAATGTTTCTGTATCGGAACGTGAAGATGAGGTGGGTGGTATGGCTCAAGCGTTGCTACTCTTTAAAAACAGTGCGCTTGAACGTGAAGAAATGCGGAAAAGACTAAGTTATCTAGCAGAATATGATTCGCTTACAAATTTACCCAATCGTAATTATGCGATGACCTACTTGAATAAAATTATCGAAACACACAGAGAAACAGATAAGCGCTTTGCTGTCATGTTTGCTGATCTTGATGGCTTTAAGAGTGTAAATGATCAATATGGCCATCAAATTGGCGATAAAGTATTAAAAGAAGTGAGCTTGCGCTTCACTCGGAACTTACGAGAGAAGGATATGGTAGCAAGAATTGGTGGCGATGAATTTTTGTTAGTTATTCCAAATATTCAAACGCAAGAAGACTGTTCTGATATGGCTGATAAACTAGTAAACTCATTGGATAGTTTGCTTGAATCACCATATGATCAGGTAGAAATAGGTGTAAGTATCGGTATCGCTATTTTTCCTGAACACGCGCTTCAAGTTGAAGATTTATTAAGAGTGTCTGATGATGCTATGTATAAAGCCAAAGCGAATGGCAAAAACAGGTATGTGTTTAGTGCCTAAAGGAAATGAGGCGTGGTGTAGTTATATTGCCTGTTCTACGATTTAGGTATGAGAGTAGCTGTTTCTTAGGTAAGACAGAAAGAATCATGGCGCTCCATTGCTGAAACGCCATGCTTTAAGGAAGACTGTTTATTCTTCCAGTGTACTTAAATCTCCTTCATCTTGACCTAACGCTCTTGCTTTTAATACTCGGCGCATAATTTTGCCTGAACGCGTTTTTGGTAATACGGTAACAAATTCGATTAGCTCTGGTATCGCAATTTTGCCCATTTCTGCTCCTACATGAGCTTTAAGTTCTATTTCCAAATCTGGGTCAGGAAGGACCCCCTCTTTTAAAATAACAAACGTATGAATGGCATTACCTTTTAGTTCATGTGGTAACCCTACAGCGGCCGCTTCTGATACTTTAGGATGGCTGACTAACGCACTTTCTACTTCCGACGTGCCCAAACGATAACCACTCACTTTGAGTACTTCATCCATACGCCCAATTACCCAAATATAGCCATCTTCGTCTATTTTTGCGCTGTCACCAGCTAAGTAATGCCATTTATTATTATTTTGTTTAAGCCAATACAAATCCGCATAACGTTCTTTGTCTTTAAAAATAGTACGGGCCATTCCAGGCCAAGGGTTTTTAATAATTAACTTACCTTCTTCGTTTAAGGGCGTTTCATTACCTTCTTCATCGATGAGACCGATCTCATTTCCAAAAAACGGTTTCGTCGCAGATCCTGGCTTTAATGGTGTGATTGGTAAAGGGCAGATCATAAAACCGCCTGTTTCTGTTTGCCACCAAGTATCAATAATAGGGCACTTATCTTGGCCTATCACGTGGTGGTACCAACGCCATGCTTCAGGGTTAATCGGTTCTCCAACACTCCCTAATAATCGTAAACTAGATAAGTCATGCTTTTTTGGCCATCGATCGCCAAAACGCATTAATCCTCTTATTGCTGTAGGTGATGTATAAAGGATATTAATTCCATACTTTTCAACAATTTGCCACCATCTATTCGGGTAAGGGTAATTAGGCGCTCCTTCATATAGCATGATCGTCGCTCCGTTAATTAGGGGCCCATAGACAATGTAACTATGACCCGTAATCCATCCTGGATCGGCCGCACACCACCATCTATCCTGTGGTTTTATATCAAAAGCCATTCTATGGGTTGTTGAGGTGTAAACAGCGTACCCCCCATGAGTGTGCAGCATTCCTTTTGGTTTACCTGTGGTACCAGAAGTATATAAAATGAAGAGAGGATCTTCCGCGTCCGTATGTTCGGTTTCACACTGAGAACTCGCAATAGGTAAGGATTTTAAGTCATGCAACCAAAAATCACGAGCGGGTTCCATTTCAATGTCTAATTCATTGTTTTTAACACAAATGCATACTTCAATGGACGGTGTTCTTTTCATTGCCTCGTCCGCAATCGATTTTAAATCAACTTTTTTACCACGACGCCAACCACCATCAGCCGTAATTAAAATTCGACTAGTAGCATCATCAATACGAGAGGACAACGCTTCTTTACTAAAGCCACCATAAACGACAGAATGAATAGCACCTATCTTGGCACAAGCCAACATGGCAAAAACTAATTCAGGAATTTGAGGCATATAAATAGTAACGATATCCCCTTTGCTTACCCCCATACTTTTTAGAACATTTGCGAATTGACAGACTTCACGATTTAAACCGTTATAAGAATAATTACGCACTTGGCCATTTTCACTTTCCCAAATAATCGCCATTTTATTACGATTAGGGCCCACTATGTGCCTATCAATTGCGTTATGAACAATGTTAATTTCACCTCCATCAAACCATTTGTAATGTGGAGCATCGCTTTCATCAAGAACACTGTCCCATTTTTTATACCAGCTTAAGTTTTCTGCCTGCTCTTCCCAAAATCCTTCTCTATCGTTTACTGAATACTCATACATTTTGTCGTATTCACTTACATTTGCTTGTGCAATAACATCTTCATTAGGATAAAAAAAATCAGATTTTTCTGAGTTACTCATATTACCCGCTCCTCTATATTTTTTATTAAGTATTTTTTAATGCTCATGTTGAATGAGATATAAAGTAGAGAAATCGTATCCATTAAGAAATTAGACCTAAGTCTAAGATTGAGTGACGCGTATGAAGAAAGACCATTACACCCGCTGGTTAGACTAAAGTTGAATAGGGTAATTTTTAAAAACTTGCTACGATCTGTTGCAGAATGGTTTGAATATTTTTTTAGAGGATCGCCTCTAACCAAAAAAATATTCAATCTTGTTCTTTTTACAACAAGTAAAAATAAAAAAAACGATTACGTTGCAAGGAGAATATTGTGGACAAAAACAGCTCATACTGGCATGAAAACTTACGCCTAATATTTATCTGCTTAGCCATCTGGTTCGTTGTCTCATTTGGATTTGGTTTAATACTAGTAGAACCTCTAAATTCAATTCGAATAGGAGGATATAAGCTCGGATTCTGGTTTGCCCAACAAGGCTCTATATATACTTTCGTCGCCTTAATTTTTTGGTATACCGCCAAAATGAATAAGCTCGATAAAAAATATAACGTGGAGGAGTCATAATGGATGAGTTAAAGGTCTATACCTATATTGCGGTATTTGGTTCTTTTGCTATGTATTTTGGCATTGCTTGGTGGTCTCGCGCTGGTTCAACAAGTGATTTTTATGTAGCAGGCGGTGGTGTAACACCAATGCAAAATGGCATGGCTATTGGAGCAGATTGGATGAGTGCTGCCTCGTTTATTTCAATGGCGGGGCTGATTGCTTTTTTAGGCTACGGTGGATCCGTTTTCCTAATGGGGTGGACAGGTGGCTATGTTTTATTGGCGATGCTACTAGCCCCCTATATGCGTAAACACGGCAAATTTACCGTCCCTGAATTCATTTTTGATCGATATTATTCAAAAACTGCTCGGATCGTAGCCGTTGTATGTTTGATTATCGCGTCGCTTACTTACATTATTGGCCAGATGAAGGGCGTGGGCGTTGCCTTCTCTCGTTTCTTAGAGGTTGAATACGATAATGGCATCTACTTCGGCATGATTGTTGTGTGGGTTTATGCCGTATTGGGAGGGATGAAAGGCATTACATACACTCAAATAGCGCAGTATTGTGTATTGATTTTTGCCTATACCATCCCTGCAATTTTTATCTCATTACAGTTAACTGGTAACCCTATCCCACAATTGGGGCTAGGCTCTACTTTGGCGGATGGAAGTGGTGTTTATTTACTCGATAAACTTGATATGGTCGTTACGGATTTAGGTTTCAGAGAATACACAACAGGAAATATAAATGGTACGTTGGATATGTTTGCTTATACCTTATCATTAATGATTGGTACAGCGGGCTTACCTCACGTTATCATGCGCTTCTTCACCGTGCCTTCTGTTAAAGCAGCACGTCAATCAGCAGGTTATGCCTTAGTCTTTATCGCATTACTTTATACCGTTGCTCCAGCCGTTGGAGCTATGGCTCGCTTAAACCTTATGAATACAATTGAACCCGCAGCAGGGCAAAATTTAGCATATGCAGAACGACCTCAATGGTTTAAAGATTGGGAAAAAACTGGACTGTTAAAATTTGAAGACAAAAATGGTGATGGGAAAATCCAGTATGTTGCAGATAAAGAGACAAATGAAATGGTCAAAGTTGACCGTGACATCATGGTACTTGCAAACCCAGCCATTGCAAACTTACCCAATTGGGTTATCGCGCTGGTAGCTGCTGGTGGATTGGCCGCGGCACTGTCAACCGCTGCGGGTCTATTGCTTGCAATATCCTCTTCTATTTCACATGATTTAATGAAAGGAATACTCACACCTAATATGTCGGAGAAAAATGAACTTTTTGCTGGGCGAGTTGTAATGACACTATCCATTGTTGTTGCTGGTTATCTAGGTTTACATCCGCCTGGTTTTGCCGCAGGCACGGTAGCTCTCGCCTTTGGTTTGGCGGCCTCTAGTATATTCCCAGCATTAATGATGGGGATCTTTGCTAAGAGGATGAGTGGTACTGCCGCTGTTTGGGGAATGTGTTGTGGCATTGGTGTAACAATGCTGTATGTATTCCAACATAAAGGAATTATGTTTATTCCAGGAACGTCATTCTTGGGAGGTATGGAGCCTAATTGGTTCTTAGGCATTTCACCTAATGCCTTCGGTGCTGTGGGTGCATTAGTGAATTTTGCAGTAGCGTTTTCTGTACTGAAAATAACGGGTCCTGCACCAGAGCATATTCAACAAATGGTCGATAACTTCCGCATACCAAAGGGCGCGGGCGAAGCTCATAATCATTAAAAGCACGAAAGAAGAGGAGGATAAATGTGTCCTTCTCTTTTTTCATAGTATCTGTGTATCTAAAAACCAATGCCTCAATGAGGCGACTTATCGACAGGAACTAAAATGAACAGTCATAGAAAACTTGCCATTTTTGTTGTACCTTTTTTACTTATAGGAGGGTTTATCGCGTCCGACTTTTATATTGAATATCAAGCAGATAAAGCGAAAGTCTTTCAATTACTGCCTTTTGAAGAGTGTGATGTTATTAATCAAAAATGCATTCTGAAATCTGGTGAGCTAGAAATGAATGTTTATGATAAGGATGGCCTAACCAAAATACACTCAAGCTTCCCCCTAGACAGTGTTACATTATTTTTAGTAGGAAAAAAAGAAAGTATTGAAACTTACCCTTTGGGAATGAAAGAATCTGCCTATTATTAGGAAAGTCCAACAAAATTACGTAATACCATTCCCAATAAGGGAGATCAGTATTTATTAAGAGTCATTGCAAAAATTAAAGGAGGGCAATACATTAGTGAGTTTTATACTCAAACTAATAAATAATGTGAGTGAATTTGAATGACACATTTCTCTACAAGCTAAAAGAGTTTCGTAGGGTTACTTTTATGTTTAGCTAGAGACGTTTTATGTTCCCAAACTGGCAATTAGCCCTTATCAGCATGAGCTATATTGGCTTACTGTTTGTGATTGCTTTTCTCGGTGATAAATTTCGTCATAGACTTGCGCATAAAAGCCAACCTATCATCTATGCATTAACCTTGGGGGTTTATTGTACATCTTGGAGTTTCTTAGGTACCACTGGACAAGCGTCTAATAACTTCCTGTCTCATCTGCCGATCTATGTAGGGCCTATTTTACTTTTTATTTTCGCTTGGCCATTCATTCAGCGCATCATTCACGTTAGCTTAAAGCTAAATTTAACATCAATTGCCGACTTACTTGCTTCGCGTTTTGGCAAATCTCATAACTTAGCCATTCTAGTAACCTTAGTGGCCCTTGCTGGAGCCCTGCCATACATCGCCTTACAACTAAAAGGTATTGTTTATTCATTCCAACAATTGCAAGCTGACAATAGTATTACTCTGTGGCAATTTGGTCTTATTATTAGTTTAGTTCTATCAGGTTTTACGATTTTATTTGGCGTAAGGCACATAGATGTAACTGAACGACATCCTGGAGTCATGTTAGCCATTGCATTTGAGTCTCTTATTAAGTTGATTGCTTTTTTAGCTGTTGGAATTTTTGTCTGCTTTGTCCTATTTGACTCCCCCGTGGATATTTGGCGACAGTCAGGGGGCATCACACAACTCAATCAACAATTACAGCTCCCCAATATTACGGCCATGTTCGGCATGTTAATCATAGTAATGGCCGCTTTTTTATCACTACCTCGTCAATTTCAAGTTATGGTTGTTGAGCTTAAAAATGAAAAAGACACTTGGCTAAGTCGACGTATATTTCCTCTTTATTTATTGGTGTTTGCTCTATTTGCTGCGCCACTAGGGCTTGCTGGGCATTTATTACTAGAGGGTCAGGTTCCTTCTGATTCTTACGTTTTATTGCTGCCTTTATATGAACAACAAACGTGGCTTACCTTATTAAGCTTTATCGGTGCTATTTCAGCCGCCAGCTCAATGGTGATTATTTCTTCTATTTCATTAAGCACAATGTTGAGCAATGAAATTGTATTTCCTGTGTTATTTAAAATTAGCAAAACACAACACAATGATTATGATAAATTCCGCCTATTTCTACTGAATGTTCGTAAGGTTCTGGTTCTATTAGTTATTTTACTTAGCTATGGTGTGTTTTTGATGGTGTCTCCTGAAACACTGTCTTCTATGGGAGAGGTAGCTTTCGGTGCTTTTTCTCAGTTAACACCAGCATTAATTGCGGCCTTTTATTGGAGAAGAGCAACGTTAGCTGGTGTTTACTCTGGTATTTTATTTGGCTTTATATTGTGGTTAATACTTAACTTTTTACCTCAGTTAGGGCTTTATCATCGGCCATTTATGGATATATTTATCGCACCTAATACAATGGCAACCCTATTAAGCTTAAGTGCAAATGTGTTTACCCTCTGGCTAATATCTCAAATTAGTCGTCAAAGTGTACAAGAACAAGTACAAGCTTCTTTGTTTATTGAATGGCAACCTGTTCAGGGGTTACCGAGTAGAGGCAAGCGTAAAATTAATATAAATGAGCTTCAGTTATTACTGTCTCGTTTTGTAGGAGAGGAAAAGTCCAAAGCAAGCTTCAATTTATTCATCGCCTCGAACGATCGTTCAAAATTAGGCCATGCCATCTATAACCAAGCATTACTTCAACACACTGAAAATACACTGGCAAGTGTGATGGGCGCATCATCCGCTCGCTTAGTATTATCATCCGCTTTGGATGGTAGAGACATTGCTTTAAATGAACTCGCTGTATTAGTTGAAGAGGCATCGAATGAACGGGCGCAATTTAGTAATAATTTGCTTCACAGTTCAATTGAAAATGCTGGAGAAGGAATTTCAATTATCGATGCGAATTTAAATCTAGTCGCTTGGAATAAAATGTATTTAACACTGTTTAACTACCCTTCTGAGTTAGTGTATGTGGGCAGTCCAATTGAGGATCTCATTCGATATAATGTCACACACAGCTTTTTCGACTCAAGAAATATAGAAGATCAAGTAAATAAGCGGTTACGCCACCTACGTAAATCTACCTCTCATAGTTCAGAACGACAAAATGCGAATGGGCAAACAATTCGAATACAAGGAAATCCGTTACCTGGTGGTGGATTTGTAATGATGTTTTCGGATGTCACTGCATACCGTCAAGCAGAGCAAGTACTAAAAGAAGCCAATTTAGATTTAGAAGCCCGAGTAATAGAGAGAACACAAAAGCTAGTTCACACTAACGAACAACTGGTCATTGCACAAAGAAAGGCAGAGCAAGCTCATATTAAGAAAAGCCTTTATTTAAAAACCTATACACACGACCTAATGCAACCATTAGAAGCCGCTCGTTTATTTACCTCCGCTCTGTCAAACAGCTCTAACTTAAGTGATTCACAATATCGTCAGGTAAATAACATAGATCACGCTTTAAAAGTAGCCAGTAAGTTAATTTCAGATCTTGGTGAAATGGCTAGGATTGAAAGTGGTAATATCCAACCTAGTTTAAGTTCATTTTCATTACATTCGTTATTCCAAGAGCTGCTTCATGAGTTTTGTGAACTAGCCAAACAAAAAGGCGTATCCTTTAGTGTGATTCCTTCTCAAGCATGGGTGTATTCTGATCAATTTTTATTGCGTCGTATTTTACAAAATTTGATTGCCAATGCTTTTCGATACGCAAGCCCTGGTAACGTTTATTTAAATGCAGTCTTGAAAAGTAAGCAGGTGATCATTCAAGTAATAGATAACGGCCCGGGCATTCCAAGAGAAAAGCAAAAGCAAGTATTCCAGCAGTTTACACAGCTTGATTCAGCGTCAGAAGGTTCGTCTAAAGGGATGGGGCTGGGTTTATTCATCACACAAAGCTTAGCAGACCTATTAAATCATCCATTACATTTACAATCAGAACTAGGTGAAGGCTGTAAATTCACTTTAACTCTGGAAGGGATAAAACCCTACCCAACCGAAGATGAGACGATAGAAAATACTCAATTTAATATGGGCTTTAAAGGCATTACAGTTCTTTGTATCGATAATGATAAAAACGTCTTAAATGGTATGGTAGAACTGCTCACCATGTGGGAGTGTAATGTGTTATCCGCCTTTACACCTGAGGCTGCGTTAGACTTAGCGAAACAAAATAGTGATGATTTAAATATTATTCTAGCCGATTACCAGTTAGATAATAATATGAAAGGTCTGCAACTTATATGTGACGTTCAAACTTGTTTACAACAGCAACTTCCAGCCATTTTAATTACGGCTTCTGATGAGCATGGCTTACAAGAAAAATGTGAAGAGTTGAACGTTGGTTTTATGAGAAAATCAGTAAAACCTGCCGCATTACGTGCATTAATGAGCAGCAAACTCACTCAATACCTTCAGAACAATTATCGTAACGGGTGATGCTGCTTTTATCGAAATTAACTTTCTAAATTAGCAGAATTAATATCTAATTCACTTAATGCAATCACTGCTTGTGTTCTATTTCTAACATCGAGTTTTTTATATATCGCAGTTGCATGCGCTTTGATCGTCGCTTCAGACACTCCCAAGTCATACGCAATTTGTTTATTTAATAAGCCTTGTGCGAACATCATTAAAATTTTATGTTGTTGCTGAGTTAAACTCGCTATTCGTGACGCCGTATCAGAAAATTTATGACTAATATTTGATAAACGGTAGCTTTCTGGTAGCCAAACATTACCTAATAATATTTCTTCAATAGCAGTGAAAATTGTATCGACCTGAGTTGATTTAGGGACAAAACCTGCTGCTCCATATTTCATGGATTTCGCAATGGTATCATTATCCTCAAAAGCAGAAACAACAATTACAGGTATTTGTGGATAATGACTACGTATATGAATTAAGGTATTAAAACCATGAGCGCCGGGAATATGTAGATCCAACAGAACCAAATCGCACTCTGTATTTTCCTGTAATTGTTGCTCAAGAGCATCAATTGTCTGAGCTTCTAGCCATTGTGTTTGCAAAAATTGAGATTTTAAAGTGTCTAATAATGCCTGCCTGAAAAGGGGGTGATCATCAGCTATTATAATTTTTTGTGGCTGAATCATCTTCATCTGTCCTTCATCGATTAAATACTAGGGATCATCTTCTTATTTGATAGTATATGACTTTTTGCTGAGGCAAGTGTTTTGGAGTCACTCTCCATACCCATATCTCAGCCACTATACTACATTTTATCTTTTGTCTACACAGACCTATTTCCTTAGATAGGTATTAATAATCCCCTGTGGTGCATATCAATGTGGTAGGAGATGCTATTCGGCAGAATAAAGACTTCATGCTGTTTATGGCATTATTAAATTAACTGTATGGATGGCTTGCCCAATCGTCTCTAGGGAAGGTACGAATAAGTCCTCTTGTCTCAGCATGTGGATAAAAGCCGGCTATTCGAGGCGAGTATCGAATGTGAATAGCTGGCCTATTTTCGAGATACTTTCCCTAGGCTTTCATCACTTTTTGATCGGCTAAAACGTTTGAATGATAATTCTCTTTCAACAACTTTATGTGTACTTGTATTTTAGATAGACGACAGAAAAGGCCATTAGCTATCAAGTAAAAGAGTGTGATTTTATTTTAAAAGGGTTGATTATTGCTCTCTGGTAAACACTTTTCTTAATTTAAGTATACTAATTTACGTGTATTAAATAAGTAGGTAAACTTGTCGAAAATTTATCGATATGGAATGGATCTTTATGCGAATACTAATAGCCGTCACGTTTTTGTGGGCGTTTTCTTTCAGTTTGATTGGTGTGTACCTTGCTGGGCAAGTGGACGCTTGGTTCTCTGTGCTCATGCGGGTGGCGCTTGCGGCCATGGTTTTCCTGCCTTTTTTAAAACTGGGTCAGGTTGGTCGTAAAGTCGCTCTGCAATTGATGGTTTGTGGCGCTTTCCAACTAGGCATTATGTACGGGTTTTATTACCAATCGTTTTTGTACTTGTCTGTGCCAGAAGTTTTGTTATTCACCGTTATGACACCCATCTACATTACATTATTAAATGACTTACTTGATAGAAGACTTAATGTCGGTTTTATTATCAGCGCCTTGCTGGCCGTAGTAGGGGCCATTTCTATTCGTTACCAAGGGATGGATGACGGATTTATTAAAGGCTTGCTCATCGTGCAGGGGGCGAATGTGTGTTTTGCTATCGGACAGGTTGGGTATAAACGCATTATAGCGAAAGAACGACCAGATTTACCTCAGCGAACTGTTTTTGGTTGGTTCTTTATTGGCGCACTCACCGTGGTGACACCGTGCTATTTGATACTGGGTAACCCGGATAAATTGCCAACCACGACACTGCAATGGTCTATTTTAACCTACTTAGGGGTAGTGGCCTCAGGCGTGGGGTACTTTGCTTGGAATAAAGGTGCAACGTTAGTCAATGTTGGTGCATTAGCGGTAGCAAATAACTTGCTGATTCCTGCTGGGATTGTTGTGAATGTGATTTTTTGGAACCGTGATGCCGATATTCTACGGCTTACTATCGGAGCAAGTATTATCTTACTTGCCCTTTGGGTTAATGATAAATTCAACCAAAAAATCCAAAACACTCAAGCCACTGCTATTTAAAGAAGCAGAAAAAAGACCCTTATAAAGGAATGTATGAGGGTCTGTGTTTAGGTCGCAGCTTTGAGTCGCTAACTTTACTCAAACACGACTGTTAATCCTATCAAGATCAGTAAGCAGCCCATGGTTCTATCGACCCAAACTAAGTTTTGGCGCAGCCACGTTAATATATGGCCATCGGCTAATATCAGAGCAACGAGAACATACCAATTGCATGATTGGGAACACTCAGAACATTCAAAAAGCTTTGAAGATCAGCGAGTCACTTTGCCCATTATGGACATGATGAACCTGCTAAGACTCATACGCTTTTACCAAGATTTCGCTTTTCTTACCTAAAAAATAATCATGTATGTGCCCGAATCGTATTAGTAGGCATGTGAAAAGTGCTGTAGTATCAGTGAATAAGAATTTATGGAACGTTCTTTTTGATAAATAACGTGCTGCGGATAAACACTATAACACACATGTTTTTTCTTGCTTTTAGCTCTGTTGGAAAACCCATAAATTTCTTATTATTCAAGTTTTTATAGAGATATTTTGACGTTTTAGAAAGTATGTAAACGAGAATACGAGTTATTACAGTGTTGGGTTTTTATATCGTCAGCCATAATCGTAAAGTTTAAATACAACTGAGGAGTTTACAAAATGAGTAATATTACAGAGATAGCCGAATTGTTTTTTGATGCTTGTGAAACAGGAAAGGGGTGGGATGTATGCAAAGAGTATTGTCATCCTAATGCTACCTTTTCTGCACAGGCAGGAGTCTTGGCTGATATAGATAATGTAGAAGGTTACACAGAGTGGATGAAAGGGCTTTTAACGCCGATTCCTGATGGCCATTATGAATTAAAAAGTTTTTCAACAGATGAAAAACGCAATTGTGTAACTGCTTTTGGTGTATTTCATGGGACTCAAACAGGACCAGGCGGTCCTAGTGAACCAACAGGTAAAGTTATTGCAGCTGATTATGTTTATGCAATGAAATTTGAAGGGCTACTAATAACTCATGTGACAAAAATATGGAACGATTCTATTAGTCTTCAACAGTTGGGTTGGGCATAAAAAATACCTAACAGGTGACTATTGCATCAAAGCAATACAAAACCGTCATCCAATTATGGGTGATTGTTTAACCGTTGACTAGATTAGAAAAACAAAATCAAGAAGGAGTCAGCGATGGTATCAAGTATCGGTAGATGTAGTTGCGGGCAAACGAAGGTAACACTTAGCCTTCCTAAGACTTTAGATCACTATAGTCCTCGAGCATGTGACTGTGATTTTTGTATTTCTAGAAATATTGCCTATCTTTCACACCCCTTAGGAGAGCTAGAAATAGAAAGTAAAGAACCACTTGATATACAGAAACAAGGGACTAACCAAGCTGGCTTTATAACATGCAGTTCTTGTCAATCTGTCATCGCAGCGTCTTTACAGTTAGAAAATAGACTTATTGGGGCTTTAAACTCAACGCTATTATCAAATTCTTCTTTGCTTCAAGAGCCGACTATCGTTTCACCCAAAGCACTGGGAGCAAAAGAGAAAATTGATCGTTGGCAAACAGTTTGGCTAAATATTAAAGTCAATGGAAACCAAACTATATAAAAACTATATAGGCCATCCGTGAATTTAATTTATATATTTTAATAGATTAAAAAGGTCACTAATACAGGACAACCATGTAATCATAAAAAATCATCTAGGCCTTTATAAAGTTAGGTCCACACCAGTTGTAACGTTACTAAATAAAGGAATATGACTAATGAATATCAGTAAAATAGCAATGGGTCTAGGTACTGGATTACTAGCTGGCTCTGTTGTCGACGTGCTTCCAACGTTACAGTTTTGGTTTTTTGTAGTTGGAATTAGTTTGATTAACTACGCTAATTGCAAACGGATGTGACGAGACCAATATCCAGATAATCCATGTTGTAATGGTTCTGGTTTACCTATGCCTTCTTGGGGCGTTCTTTTGATCTCTTTCATGAGTAAATTAATGCGTTTTAGTATTTTTTTGTCAGTAGCTTGATAGTAAAGGTAGTACACGTCAAAAAATACCATATAAAACGGTCTATAATGAGTGATATTTGAATTGAGAGTAGTCTGTTTTTTTACTGATTACTTTGATGAAAACCAGAGACTCTAATAACGGCTTATTCTATTTTTGGTTCTAGAATAGATAATGAGTGGTTATCTGAGCACACCCAAAAGACGACGGCATCTTCCTTTGATCCTTTTAGGCAAATATGCCCCATCGTACTATCTATATAGGCACAGTCACCGGGGTTTAATGTAACTGGGGTGTAGCATTCTGTATGCAAAATGACTTGACCAGATACGATATAGAGAACTTCTTCTCCATCGTGGGTGGCAAGGTAATCGCTCTTTTTTGAAGACAATTCATTGATACTTTTAGCTCTAATGGTTGCGAGCATGGGGATCATTTTTTTATCGGATAAATCATTGCACAATATTCTATAGTCATGTGTGCCAACTGAATACTCACTGCCCTTTCCTGAGTATGTGATGGATCGTCTGGTTTTCGTTGTATTGACCGTTTTATTATTACTGACAATATCCACCATATCGACTTCTAAACCTTTAACAAGTCTCAAAAGATTTGCATAAGTAGGTGATATGCTCTCATTTTCGATTTTAGATATAGTAGAAGCCGTTACGCCACATCTCTTTTCAACTTCGCTTAGTGTCAAGCCTTTTGATTTGCGGATCGTTTTTAAACGATGTGCTAATGCATTTTTACTTTGATCTATCATGAAACTTAATATCCATCTTTTCTTTAGGGCTGTCATCGAATAGTGGAGGAGTATAGTAAAAAAATATTAACTTGAATGGAAGTTTGACTTTGTATTATTATTCATAAATGTCGTATGTGACATTTTATGAGGAATTTAAGTGATAATTAGAAAATTCAACATTTATTTAGGTGAATCAAAGTTTGATGGTAGTGCCTCAAATCCTAGAATTGTCTGGCATAGGAAACAGGCTGTGCTTATTCAACTCATTGATGATTTAGGAAATATAGGATGGGGTGAATGTTGGACATTTGATCTATCCGCCGATGCATTAATTCGCTTTATTCAAACTGAAATTAAAAGCATGGTATTAGGTGCGCAAATAGATTCAATAGAAGATTTTAGCCAATTTCTTTTATCGGGTTCCGTGCTTTCAGGTAGGCACGGTATGTTATCTGCTGCTGTGAGTGGCGTTAACTGTGCTTTATGGGACATGCACTCCAAAACATTAGGCTGCCCCTTATATCAAACTCTCAATTCAAGTATTAAAAGGCCTATTATTCCCGTCTATGCGAGTGGTGGTTTGTATCAAAAAGATGATAGCCCTGAAAGTTTAGGAGCAGTAGTAGAGGGGTATGTAAATCAAGGGTTTGAAACGGTAAAAATGAAGTTTGGCGGTAGATCTTTTGATGAAGATGTCGCAAGAGTTTCTCATGTTAGAAAAATGGTGGGGCCTAACGTATCGATCATACTGGATGCGGTGTACAGTCTAGATAAAGATAAAGCCAGTCAATGGCTTCCTTATTGGAAAAACTGGAATATTCAGGCAATACAGGCACCTTTTAAGGCTCATGACTGGGAAGCAATGAGCTGGTTAAATAATCATATTCCTGTGATGGTGTTTGAAGCTGAGTCGAGGTATGAAGTATTTCGTGCATTGTTACAACAAAATGCTATTGGTATCCTACAATTCTCACCTATTGCTGTTGGCGGTATCAACGCTTCTCTCAATATGATAGAGCTTGCTAAAGAGTTTGGAAAAAATGTCTCATTACAATGCTCGTCAACTTGGTTAGCTGAGCTGATTTCTATGCATTTAGCAGGTGCTTGTGACAATATTGAGCATGTTGAATATCATCAATTTCATAGAATGATGTTTGATTTTGCAGACCCCTCTTATAAAAAAATCCAATCAGGAAAAATAGCACTCTTAAATAACTCAGGTTTAGGCTTCGAGCCACCTTTAGAGTTATTAATTAATTGCAATGAAGCGCTTCCAGATCAGTAATACGAAATAATATTTTTTTGTGTGTTGTTTTAGAAAATAATGTCGTATAGGATATTTATGTCTTATAGTTTATGATGGTGGAGAATGAAAATAATGAATACTTTTATTAGAAAAGCATGTTTGGCTGCAGTTATGTCTTCGTTGAGCTTTCCTGTTTTGGCAGATTGGCCTGAACGACCAATTAAGTTGGTTGTACCATTTAAGGCAGGGGGGTCTACTGATTTGGTAGGGCGAAGTTTTTCTGCCGCGATAGCAGAACAAAAGTTGCTCGATCAGCCTCTTTCTATTGTGAATGTTGGTGGGCACTCTTCAGTAGGTGCTCGTAGAGTGATGGATTCAACGGGTGATGGTTATGAATTTTTATTACATGAAACTGGTTTAATCGGTGCGAATGCCGCAGGAATCATTGATTTTGGGCCTAATGACTATAAACCAGTTGCAGCAACAGGAAGCATTTGTATGGCTCTTATGGTGCGAAAAGATTCTGGGTATGACTCTCTAACTGATTTAGTGAATGCTGCTAAGAAAAAGCCTGGGGAAATTTTGTTTGGCGTAAATCTAGGTGGCTTGAATCACATGTCAGGTATTTTATTAGAAAACTCAACAGACACTAAATTCCGTTTTGTTCAAATAGGTGGATCAGCTGATAATTTTGCCGCTTTGACTGGAGGTCAGATTGCTGTTGCTTCAGTGGGAGCGGCTGGTGCTCGAAACTTTACTATGACTAAAGATGGAAAAATGTCAGATAAAAGCCGAGTAAAAACCATTGCTTTACTTTCTAAGGATCGTCACCCAAGGCTTCCTGGAGTCCCTACTGCTGCCGAACAAGGTGCGGATGTAGAATTTTGTTTTACAAACTATTGGTTTGCACCCAAAAATACCTCGGATGAAGTTGTAGATACTTTGGCTAATACGTTACAAAAAGCAGCTAATTCAGCGCGTATTCAAAACTTTTATAAAGATACGTTAACAACACCTGTCTTCTTAAAAGGAGAAGAATTTCAAACTCATTTAACAGAGACCATTGCTACAGTAGGACCGATTGCCAAACAAGCACTACAAAAATAATAAAAACTAGGTGTTTGCAACTCTCATATTGTGAACACCCTTTATCCTTAAGGAAAATATATGAATAATTATATTTTAAAACTCATTCCTTGGGCTTGTTTTTTGGCCTTAGGGATTGTTGCTGCTTGGCAAGCATCACAAATTAATAGTATTTCTTTTGATCCATTAGGGTCGAAGGCTGCGCCATATGCTTTTAGTGGCTTGTTAATCTTCTTGCTTTTATTGGATTTAATTCGCAACGGCTTTAGAGCAAATAAAGATGATACCAATCATTCAATTACAGAGATTATTTCAGTAATTAGTGTGTTATCTATGTCTATTCTCTATTGCTTATCAATCTTTCTATTCGATGTTCCTTTTTCTATCTCCACTATCTTTTTAGTACCGATTGTCTCTTGGATATTGCAGCCCGTAATGTCTAAAAAAACGGTATTAACACGGTTCATTTTTGGGACCTGTTTGGGCGTTGGTGGAGAGTTGCTTTTCACTAAAGTGTTCTTTGTCGACCTTCCAACAATTTGGTGATATATGGATTATTTAATTTCAGCGTTTTTATTTATTTTAACTCCGTGGCCATTATTTTTAATGGTATTAGGTGTTTCTGCTGGCGTTTTTGTTGGCTCTATTCCTGGCCTTACAGGCACGATGCTGATTGCTCTTTGTTTACCTTTAACCTTTTATATGACGCCAGAAACCGCGATCATCCTACTTATTTCTATATACATAGGGGCAATTAGTGGAGGGCTTATTACGGCCACTTTATTAAAAATGCCCGGTACAGAAGCCGCTATAATGACAACATTAGATGGCTATCCTATGGCGTCTAATGGCCAACCAGGGCGTGCTCTTGGTTTAGGTATCGGTGCGTCTTTAGTTGGTGGTGTTATTTCTTGGGTTGCTCTAGTTCTCTTGGCAGAACCTTTATCTATTTGGGCGACAAGGTTTACGCCTTTCGACTACTTTTCTTTAATTGTTATGGCGTTAGTGTTAATTGCGGTCATTAGCCAAGGCTCTATGATTAAAGGGCTTATAGCTGCACTAATAGGTGCTTTATTAGCGTTACCTGGAATAGATCCATCATCTGGTACTCCTCGATTGACTCTTGGTCTGCTTGAATTGAATGGCGGAATAGACCCTATCCCTATGTTCATTGGGTTATTTGCTTTTGCAACAGTATTGAGTGATATGTTAGACAAGGACAGTGGAACGAAAGGTGTAGAGCCTTCTACAGCTGGGTTACTTATGTCATGCAAGGATTATTTAAAGCATGGTACAAACCTTATTCGCTCTTCTTTTATTGGAACATGGATTGGTCTGTTACCTGGTGTCGGTGCAGTCATAGGTTCGATGGTTGCTTATGCGGTGACAAAATCTGCATCGAAAACACCTGAAAGATTCGGGAAAGGAGCAGAAGAGGGTATTGTTGCATCTGAAGCGGCGAATAATGCCACTATCGGCGGCGCTATGATCCCCTTAGTTGCTTTAGGGCTGCCAGGAAGCTTAAATAATGTATTACTTCTAGCCGCACTTCTAATTCATTCGATACAACCGGGTCCTTTATTATTTGTTAATAACCCCGAGCTTGTTTATACATTAATGGCTGCCGTGTTAGCTGCAAACATTGTTATGTATGGTGTGATGGTTCTGAGTGTTCGTTGGGTTTCAAAAATAAATCATATTCCTAGATCCGTATTGTTTCCCATAATAATTGTTTCATGTGTCATTGGTGGATTTGCTTATAACAATTCTGTTTTTGATGTATGGGCATTGATTGCTTTTGGTGTGGTGGGTTTTTTCATGGATAAAGCAGGCTATCCAAAAGGCCCTATGGCTATTAGTTTTATCCTAATTCCATTGGCGGAACAAAAACTGCGCACAGGATTGCAAATTACAGGTGGTAGCTGGTCTCCTTTATATAGTGATCCTCTAACCGTGACTATGTTGCTCATTGCTTTAGTCATGCTTTTTTTTCCTTACTTCGGAGCGGTAAAGCGTAAGTTTGCAAAAAAGTGATGTTGCAGAATTTAATAAATTAAACATAAATCATGTTAATTAATACGAGAACAATATGAAAATTTCCAATGAAGTATTAGAACAGTCTTTACCTTGGCCAGCACTCATCGATGCTATACGTAAACAATTTATTGCTGGATGTGACGTGCCTGTAAGACATCATCATTATATGGAGACGACGACTGCATCCGATGCGACTCTTCTTTTAATGCCTGCCTTTGAGTCAGGGGAATATGTAGGGTTAAAAATTGTTAATGTCTTTCCCGATAATAATGCAATAAGTTTACCCAGCATTAATGCCGATTACCTTCTATACAGTGGTAAAACGGGAGAGTTACTGGCCATGTTAGATGGCGGTATTTTGACTGCTCGTAGAACCGCTGCTGCATCTGCTTTGGCGGCTAAATTCTTAGCAAAACAAGATGCTAGTACATTGTTTGTTGTTGGATCGGGCCGAGTTGCTTCTTTAATCCCCGAGGCTATGAGAACCATTAG
Source organism: Marinomonas phycocola (assembly GCF_047525455.1). NCBI lineage: Bacteria > Pseudomonadati > Pseudomonadota > Gammaproteobacteria > Oceanospirillales > Oceanospirillaceae > Marinomonas > Marinomonas phycocola. The sequence goes on along the minus strand of NZ_JBLIXL010000020.1, from coordinate 19,902 downwards.
ACCAATTAGAGATGTTAAAGTGTGGGACTTAAACAAAGATAACGCTCAAAGGTTGGTTGATAAACTCTCTGAGCGAGGGTTCAATGCTTCTGTTGAATTGGATTTAGAAGTAGGAACAAAAGGCGCTGACATTATTAGTTGTGCAACACTTTCAACGACTCCCCTGATATTGGGAGAATGGTTAAAGCCAGGGCAACATCTTGATCTAATAGGGAGTTTCACACCTTCTATGAGAGAGACAGATGATACGGCAATGTCAACGGCTGATGTCTATATCGATGTAGAAACCGCATTTTTGGAAAGTGGGGATATTATTGAGCCGATGAAAACAGGAGCGTTAAGTAAAAGTGATATAAAGGGCGACTTAGCAGTATTATGTAAAATAAATGGTGGGAGAGAGTCTGAGAAATCGATTACTGTCTTTAAAGCGGTGGGGACTGCTTTAGAAGATTTAGCGGCAGCTAAATTAGTATATAACATGAAAAGTAAGTTAAATTAAGGGCAGGATCGGGGTATATGGACGCTCCGATACGCTCAAGAAAAAACAGTTAAGTAAGTGCGATAAAAAGGGATAAAGTAGAACGAATGCAGAGCATAGATCGAATTATTGGTTTTTATTAAGCCAGTAATTCGCTCGTGAGCATCAACTTAAATATGCGAATTGATCCTAAGTCTTGAGACTAGGTAAGCTGTTTGAAGGTTCAGAAATAAAATTGTAGCTAGGGCATGTCTCCATAAGTAGTGTTCAAAAATCTGTGTCATTTCAGTAAACTAGTAAAAACAGGAAGGCTAGTCGTCCCTGAAAAAAACCAACTAATTGATTTTATGATATTTTTATAAGAGAGTTAATACCTAAATCTTACTCAAAACACGCTATCAAGCCCAAAAAGCTGCAAAATAGGTGAGCTTTATGAAACCTCGTCAGACAAAGACCATACCGCAAAAGGATTTATTCTAACCTCAACTCGTTGACATGATTAACCCTAATCATCCCTTGATGCGATTGGCTCAGACCCTTGATTGGAATCAGCTGGATGCCACGTTGAGTTCTCATTTTTCAAATCTTGGTAGCGGCTTTGCCTACTCGGCTAATGATAGGGCGACTGTATTTGCAGCATTTACATAATCTGTCTGATGAAAGGGTTTTAGAACAGTGGCTTGAATCGCCTTATTACCAGCACTTTTGTGGGGAAATTTTTTTTCAACATGACTTCCCTTGTCATCCAATTAGCCTGATCAAATGGCGAAAACCGGAAACCTGTTTTGTTGATAGAGGATATAAAGGCTCTGGCGTAGAAGACGTGAGAATATTAATAGCGGGTCAAAAACGCGGTGTTCCAAAAAAAGAGAAACGCTGGATGGGAAGGCGACACAGCGTAGAACCCATCATAGGCCATCTAAAATCGGATGAAAAACTCAGCAGATGTTTCCTGAAAGGTGTGTTGGGTGATGCGATCAACGTGATCTTAAGTGCCTGTGGTCGAAATCTACGTAAGCGACTCAAGTGGCTTTATTGTGCCCAATATTTTGGTGTATTTTTAAGTCTATTATGGTTAAAAATGGCATTAGCAGAAAAAGAACGTGAAAAAAGCATGGCGTTCCACGTTTGAAACGCCATTATTCAGGTTCGACTAAATAAAGGAATATGACTAATGAATATCAGTAAAATAACAATGGGTCTAGGTACTGGATTACTAGCTGACTCTGTTGTCGACGTGCTTCCAACGTTACAGTTTTGGTTTTTTGTAGTTGGAATTAGTTTGATTAACTACGCTAATTGCAAACGGATGTGACGTTTATAAATCTACAGGATAACCATCCAGTAGTCGGCGGTTATTTAACCGCCGACTAGGCTAGAAAAACCAAGAAATTGCTCAATACAAGAAGTGTTAAGGTCTTTGCGATTGCTTCATGGTTGGTTAGGCGTTTACTCTAGGGCAGATTGGCTAAGCTATAAATACTGGCCTATCTACTCTCACCTCCATTAAATTTTAAACGTAACAACAGATTCTTTTAGAGATTGCGCAACCTTATTAAGATGACCAGAAATCTCTTTATTATTACTTGATGCTTTATGGGTAAACTTGGCCAGATCATTAATGGCAACTACGCTCTGATTAATTTCAGATGCAACATGCGTTTGTTCTTCAGTGGCTGTTGCTATCTGAATATTCATCTCTTGTATAACATTGATAGATTCTTGAATAGAGATTAATGCTTGACTCGCATCGGTTGATTTACCTTTAGTATTTTGTGCATCAGAGACAATGACATTCATTAGCTGTACGGAGTTTTTGGATTCAAGTTGTAGCTGATGAATCATCGCTTGAATCTCATTGGTACTTTCTTTTGTTTTGGTTGCCAGATTCCGCACTTCATCGGCAACAACAGCAAAACCACGACCATGTTCACCCGCCCGTGCAGCTTCAATCGCCGCATTAAGAGCCAACAAATTGGTCTGCTCTGAAATGCTGTCGATAACGTCTAATATGCTCCCAATACTGCCCGTTTCTCTATCTAGGTTGTTAGTAACAGTAACGATTTTATCAATACTGCTTAGTAGCAGGTCAATGTTTTCGTCCATCGAGCGGACAATTTCGGTGCCTTGGATGGCATTCTTTCTTGTTTGCTCTGCCGCCGTGGAGGCTTGTACTGCATTTTTTGCAACCTCAGAAACAGTAATGGTCATTTCATTCATTGCTGTTACTGTTTGCTCTAACTGTATCATTTGATCAGTAGAGCTTTCACTCACTTCAATGGTTGATGTCGAGATCTGTTCAGACGACACATTGACTTGTCCTGCAGAACTGTTTATAGATTTGATAATCTTTCTCAAGTTGCTGGTCATTTTTAATATTTCAGCGTAGATGCCCGTATCTTTATCAGTAGCAACTGGAGCACAAGCTAAATCGCCTTTAGATATTCGACTTAGTAAACTTTCGATTTCTTTTGGCTCACCACCAACGGGGATGTACATTAATTTAATAACAATAAAATAGATAATAATTAATGAAACAAAAAATAAAAACAGAGCAACTAAACCAGTATGTATTAAATTTTCATTAGATGACGAATTAATACTCTCTTGTAAATCCCATGCCCAAACCTTCCAGCCTAACGAGGGTATCTTTGCACCAGCAACAAAATAATTTTGTCCTTGGTATTCGTAATAATGCTCGCTTACATCAGCGGAATTATATTGTGCAAAAGAAGGGATGATTTCAAACAGATTACTACCAATATGTTCCGGAGATCCTGATGCTAAAACAAACCCGTCTTCGCGCGTTGCATATATATTATTTTCTTCTGACAAGCTACTCACAAATTTAGTGATTTTATCTAATCCCAGATTAATACAAAGGGCTGCAACGATTTCCCCATCACGAATGACAGGTACAGCTAATGCCATCACGATATTGCCTCCAAGGCTCGTGTAAGGCGTTGTGATTATGGCTTTTTCTCCATCAAATATACGGGTATACCATTCTCTTTTAAGTTTTGCGGCGTTAAAATTTTTATTAAGACCGTTCTGATTCGCGGAATAAGTGCTTCCATCTTTCATGCCTATATAAGAGTTCAGGGCCTGCAACTCATTTTTTAATCTTTTTGTTTCTAGTACTACTGCATCAATATTTAAAGTCCCGTCTTTTTTTACGTCTATCTGAGAAGCGACCATATTCAGCATAGAGAAATATCGATTAGTATTTTGCTCTACGGCTTTTGAGACAAGAAAAGCTCGAGTTTGAAGTTTATCTGAATAATTTTCAACCGATGACGATTTAAAATTAATAAAACCTATGGTTGATATAGAAAAAATTACGATAATAAGTAGTATTGCTACAGACAATACCAATTTAGTTTTAGCTGCCATTTATAACTCCATTAAAATGCTGTAAATTTTCACCAAGCCCTATTAATATAAATATCAATAAAAATAATATAGCCTATAAGTAAAAAATCTCAATTAAATTTATCTATCTTTGAGAGTCGCACCAGTAAAATACCGAAATAGGATATTATCTATATTTCTAAGAAAATATCACTTAATACTAAAAAAATAAACAAATAATTACCATAAAAAACAAAAGTCTCCAGCACGTAAATAAAGAGTAAGCTAATAAAATATCTTATATAAATACTTTTTAGCTGTCTTACTCAATAATCCTTATCAATAACTTTATAAAATAAATAAATTTATCAAAGATATTCATTAACTTAATTTATATATTTCAATGGGTTAGTTTTTCCTTTCTGAAGAAGTTATATGGGACAGACATGTGATTGTTATAGTAAAGACACGTTATTTACTCGAGTCGGCGGAACGGTCTGCGGAGGCTTACCGTCAGAGGTGTCGGGTATCAGTTGGGTTATAAGAAAGCTTAACGAGCCGATTGCTCTACTAACTAACTTTGAGGATGACGCTACAGGCCGATTTTGGGAAGGGCGTTTTAAATCTCTAGAAAACCCTATCCGAGCTGTGCGGATACACCTGAAAAGTCAGAATTCACCAGTATTAAAAAGAGGGTGGGATTGGCTGAAAAAGGAAAACAACCATTCTATTAATGGTTATTTTTACTTGGATGTTTTTGCTGACGCTTTTTGATGGAGGAATAATATTGTTGACACGATATAGCAAGCAAAGGCACCGAGGCTGCTGATATTCATCCTAAAATTCTTGCGGCAGTTAAAAGGGCGACTATTGTTATAAAAACCTTTGCGGACAGTTTTAAGCAAACGACGTTATCAAATACCTTGACAGAATTTGATACAGAAGGGCCTATTGTAATGATGTCTCAACATTGTGTCACGCATACGGCTATTTCAAGAGATGCCGATAAATACCGCGTTTCAGTATGACCAGAGTGTGGTACGACCATCGATAAGATGATTCATAACATTGCTCTGTATGCTATTGCTTCAAAAATTCCGTTAAAAGATTACGAAAGTGCATTCGCGTAAAAAAGGCTAAAAGAAAAAAATATCGGTTACTGATAAGAAATAGTACATAACCTTTTATGTCACTTTACTGTGGTAATTCTTCTGTGATGCATTAAATCAAAGAATTAAGAATAGTATCGAATGAAAACTGTTCGATATTATTGCAGACCATGTATAGATGCGCCGAGGCCATCAAGGTCACATGCAATTGAGACCGTTATTTCTCAGTGTAATAGCAGTGCTCTCAACCTAGCGATGTGACTAGTTTGAACGCGGAAAAAGTGAAGAATTTGCCTAATACCAATTCCACCCAGCGTCTCGTTTTGTTATCAATTAAACCCTTTAAAAGGATTGTCGATTGTTTTTTTATCGATTCCATTAGGTATTTGATGAAACAAGTTTTATTCATTTGTATGTTCTCCATTGTTTTCTTGCTCGTCTAAGGAAGGTGAGATTAAGAAGTTTCAATACACTAAACGCCTTTCATTTAGGTTATTTACGTTAGTGGCGGCAAGAATAAATGTACCTGCACAGGCAAAGGCTAATAACGTGTTTTTGTTGGATAGGGCAATTAACCACTCCAGTCAATACGAATGTGGCTGAAGATAATAATCTCCAATACTGCATGGTAGGATGATAACACCATCATAATGGCGTTCGTGAGTGCCAAGTTTAACGACACGGTTTTTATCAAGCGAGTTTAAATTGAACATCCACCGCTTGTTGTTGACCTGATAGTCGTCATCAGTCCAAACATCTCTGCTAGACCATAAACAGCTGATTTTAAGCCGTTGGGGTATTGAACAAGCGAGAGAGTGATAATCATGTAAATCTAAATGAATATAATTATCATTTAGATTTACATGATTGTTTTTAATAGGTAGAATGCCTTTCGAAGTCATCCAATGAAGGGCAAAGAAGTGATCAATTTAAATCGTTCGTTTATTAAAAAAGTATTAGCACCTATTGTTTTAACTGCTTCTTTTAATGTTTTTGCAGAAGTTATAGAAGTGACAGATATTGCAGGACGCAAAGTGAGCCTAGACCCAGAAAAAGTTCAAAATATAGTGCTAGGTGAAGGGCGTCTAACTTACTCGCTGGCATTGTTAGATAAGAAAAAACCTCTGTCTAGAGTCGTTGGCTGGAAAGATGATTTAATTAAATACGATCCTGATGCTTATCGTAAATACCTTAAGGTATTTCCTGAGATAGCTAAAATTGAAAATTTAGGTAGCCCTTATACTGGAGATTACAGTTTAGAAAAGATTATTACATTGGATACGGATTTATTCATTCTTAATCTAGGGAATTTGCTGAAAGCACAAGAAAGTGGATTATTAACAAAACTCGAAAAAGTAGGGGTTAAGGTTGTATTTGTTGACTTTCGACAAAGGCCGACACAAAACACAGTGCCAAGTTTGTTGATGCTTGGGAAGGTGCTTGGACGTGAAAAAGAAGCGAATGAGTTCATTGATTATTATGTTGAACAAATGCGCTTAGTAAATTCAGTCGTGTTGACTAAAAAGTTGGAAGAGCGCCCTATTGTCTTTATTGAAAGTGCGGCAGGTTATAATCCCGATAAATGCTGTAGCACATTTGGCGGGGCTAATTTAGGGCGTTTAGTAGATGAGGCTGGTGGTATTAACTGGGGGAGCCGTAAGTTCCCTGGATTCAGTGGAAAAGTGAATCCAGAAGTTATTTTCTCCGATAAGCTCGATTACATCATTGGAACGGGTGCAAATTGGGCTGAGTCTAATCCAAATACACAAGCTGTACTTTTAGGTTATGAAGCTACTCAAGAGTTAGCACAAACGCGTTTGAAAGCACTTGCTGATCGTAAAGGATGGTCTGAATTAGACGCAGTTAAATCAAAAAACTTTTACTCAATTTATCATCAATTTTATAACAGCCCGTATCACTTTATAGCATTACAAACCTTTGCTAAGTGGTTTTATCCTGAGGATTTTAAAGGGCTAGATACCGAAGAAAAATTCATTGAATTCCATGATAGATTCCTCCCTATTGATTACAGTGGCGTTTTTTGGCAGAAGCTGAAGTAACCTCCTTCATGTGCTCTCTTTCCTAGGCTGAAGACAGTTTAGACTGAGGGGAGAGAGAGCTCTCATCGTGATTTTTGTTATTAAATCTCTACGTTATTTCTATAAGTTAAGTGAGTGTCATGGACAGTAAAACAAACGCCTTTACCGAAGGTGATGGAGTACTGCAAAAGCAGAAGGATTTGATTAATGGTTTTGTGGCAAACGAAAGTAAAAAAATACAAATATTAGTTCTGATTATTACTTTGCTACTCATTGGTTTGGTTGTGGACGTCAGTATAGGACCGGGAGATTTTTCTTTGCAGACGGTTATTGACGTTCTTGTGAATCGAGAATCACACGGTATTAAGTTGGAAGTGATTATTTGGGATTACCGTCTTCCTATCGCTGTAACCGCCATAATTGTTGGCGCTATGCTAGGTGTTTCTGGTGCGCTGATGCAAACGCTTTTGAACAACCCATTGGCGGAACCTTTTACATTGGGCGTATCGTCGGCTGCCAGTTTTGGTGCGGCTCTCGCGATAGTGACAGGGGTTGGTTTTGCTGACAATATTGGATCGTTGTTAGTCACTTTGAACGCGTTTATTTTTGCCTTAGGGACCTGCGGTTTGCTCTTGTTACTCATGCGTTTAAAAGGGGTGGGCACTCAGGCAATTATACTGTTTGGTATTGCGATCTTTTTTGCTTTTAATGCCATGCTTGCAATGATGGAATATGGTGCGTCTGAAACTCAACTTCAAAGAATCGTTTTTTGGATGTTGGGATCTTTGAATCGTGCCAGTTGGCTACAAATATTTTGGGGTACCAGTTTACTCTTAATTGTTATGCCTTTTTGCATGATGCGAACATGGAAACTAACCGCGTTGAGGTTAGGTGAAGAAAGTGCGCTAAGTATGGGAGTTGATATTTCACGTCTACGTGTTGAGATCTTAATTTGCATTTCTTTGCTTGCAGCAACAGCGGTTGCATTTGTAGGAACGATTGGCTTTGTCGGCTTGGTTGGGCCACATATTGCGCGGTTGTTAGTAGGAGAAAATCAGCGTTATTTTATTCCATTATCTGCTCTGTTAGGCGCGTTGATGTTGAGTGTTACTTCCACTGTTAGTAAATCATTAACTCCTGGGATTATTTATCCTATCGGAATTATAACAGCGCTTATTGGCGTCCCTGTTTTTCTTGCGATCATCATTAAACATTCAAAGGAGAGGAGTCTATGAGTTTATCTGTTTCGAATTTGACTGTGAGCTACGGTAAGCATGTTGTGCTCAATGAATTGAATATAGACAGCTTACAAAAAGGGAGTTTTACTGCATTATTAGGCCCCAATGCGGCAGGTAAATCTACCTTGTTTAAGTCCATCGCTGGTCTGATTGGTGCGCACTCTGGTGACATATTTTTGGGAAGTAAAAGCCTCAGAACTTGTTCTAAAATGGAGCGATCACGAAACGTTATCTATTTACCTCAATCATTCTATAGCAGCTTAGCCCTGTCTGTATTTGAGTCTGTTTTAGTGTCTCTTAAACAACATTCGGGTTGGAGGGTAAAGCCATCTGATGTTAAGCAAGTCGCTCAAGTATTGGAGCTGTTAAATATTGGACATCTTGCCGAGAAAGACATCAGTGAACTCAGTGGCGGTCAAAAACAGTTAGTGGCACTTGCACGTATTTTAGTTGTTGAGCCGAACGTGATTTTATTAGATGAACCTACGAGTGCGCTAGATTTACACCACCAATTATCGATATTAACGATCATTAAAAAGCTAACAATAGAAAGAGGATTTATTACGGTTGCCGCATTACATGACGTTAACTTGGCTGCAAAATTTTGTGATCAAATATTGTTACTTGATAGGGGTGTGATACAAACTCAAGGGAATGCTCAGGATGTGTTATCGATGCCTTTATTAGGAGAAGCCTATAAAGTTGAAACGAGTCTAGAGCGTGGCAGTACAGGGCAATTATACCTGGATGCAAAATTATTCGATGATTCAATACCTGATATGGCATAAAGAACGATTAGGGGATATGCTTTTATTACTTTAGCGAGTTCGTATTAACTACGATTTCTAGTCATGGAAAAGACAATCGGTAAATATAGCGTTTTAAATCTAAGAACAATACAGAGGGTCTCCCCTTTCTGACCGTATTGTTCTTTGTGTGTAACTATTTTTTATCATGTTATTAAGTCAGTGGTATTAAATACGTTATTCGAATGGGTATTGGTTTTTCAGTGAGTATTAAAGACATGATATAGCAGTTTTTGGATACCGATACAAAGAACACTACCACGGAGCCTGAGCCTATTGCCGAGATCTAGATGGCAATAAACTGTACGTAATGCATGAGATTCGCATCTTCCTTAGCCTTCCGAAGACTTTAGATCACTATAGTCCTCGAGCACGCTAATACAGGACAACCGTGTAATCATAAAAAATCATCTAGGCCTTTATAACGTTGAGTCTATACTAGTTGAAACTTTACTAAATAAAGGAATATTACTAATGAATATCAATAAAATAGCAATGGGTCTAGGTAGTGGATTACTAATTGGCTCTGTTTTAGACGTTCTTCCAACGTTACAGTTTTGGTTCTTTGTAATTGGAATTAGTTTGATTAACTACGCTAATTGTAAACGGATGTGACGTTTATAATCTACAGAACCGCCATTCAATTTTCGACGCTTTTTTTAACCGCCGACGAGGCTAGAAAAAATACGCAATGGAAAATGCATTTTTTTGCTTTCTTATTAACTGCCTTAATCACCCACTCGACCTACTAGTGAATTAAGTATTATTATCGCTCTCAAATAAGTTTAAAAAGGTGATTGGTCATGTTGTTTTTACCCGCCCAGCAAGAGTTAGATTGTATTAGTGATAGCGGTCGTATTCTTGGGAAGATAAAGTTTGATGGCGCGAAAGATGAGTATTCTTTCTATTCAGAAGATAAGTCAATTGCCTTAACGGATGTTGAAAAATCCAGCATAGCAGAACGGTTAGCCAGCCTTATATCAGGGCAATCGTCTATTGCAATGCAAGATGAAGATTAATAAAAAACGGAGCTGGGTGCTCCGTTTTGTATTGTTTTAAGTCAAAGATACTTATTCAGTTTTAAGACGAACAACTGTAGTGAGAAACGCCACCCGCTCTAAAAAACTCTGAAGGGCGACGTTTATAGTACTTCTCTTCAATGTCTTGAGATTGCTCATCATAAGGGTGAGTTAGCACCTCTTGCAGTTCTTTAATCAAGGCATAGTTGCCTTTTTCTGCTTGTTGATAAGCTGGCACAATAAGCCATTCCCGCCATGTATATTTGGGGTTAACACTTTTCATCTGTTCGCTTATGTTTGAACGTTCGCCAGACTGATCGATCAATAATAACCAATCTTTTAACCACTGCTCCCATTGCAATGTCAGTTCGTCATTGGGTTGTTTATAGAAACTTTTAGAAAACGTTGAGAGATCGTTTGGTATATGTGAAAGCTCACGAAAGAATAGGGTGTAATCGACTTTTGTGCTTACCATTAATTTCAGAAGCTGAATGAACAGCTCAGAATCGTAGTTATTTAGCCCAAGTTTGGTCGCCCACATGCTTTCCATTTTGCGCTCCATGACACTGGAAAACTCAGAACGAATTGTTAACAGAGCGTCTTGAGCGTCTGTATTTGATTCTACTAAGGGGCTTAACGCTAGGCAGAACATGTTGAAATTTTGCTGTGCCGCGAGAGGTTGATTGATAAATGAGAAGTGACGTCCGCCACCTGTCCATGGTTGAAAGACGGGGTCAAACATCTCACAAAATCCGAAAGGGCCGTAGTCCAGCGTATATCCGCCTGCGGCACAATTATCGCCGTTGAAGTTGCCTTGGCAATAGCCAACACGTAACCAATCGGTAATAAGGGAGGTTAAACGCTCTCTAAATATTTGCGCTAATAAGATAATCTTTTCAGATAGTGTAAGCGCTGAATTGATTTCACTTTTATATTCTCTTTCAATCAAATGCAGAACAATCATTTCCAGTTCTTTTAATGCGTTAGGATGTTCTTGTTTTTTTGCACGGCGAGCAAACAATTCAAGTTGTCCGACACGAAGAAAGGAAGGGGCCACTCGTGTTGAAATAGCGGTAGGATTAGAAACCATAATTTCTGGATCGGTGGATTGCGAACCTGCAAAATACCAAGGGCGCTTGACGTGTTCTGTTTTGGAAACAAACAAACTCAAAGAACGAGATGTTGGTATGTCTAACGAATGCATATGTTCCTGAGCTAAGAACTCTCTAACACTTGAACGTAAGACAGCCCGACCATCGCCGCCACGGCAATATGGCGTTTTCCCTCCTCCTTTTAGCTGCATCTCCCAACGCTTGCCATTTAGTATGCCTTCAAAAATAGACATAGCACGACCGTCTCCATATCCGTTACCGGTTTGGAAAGGACACTGCTGAGTGTATTCGGTTCCGTAAATGGATAAAGCGTACCCCGTTGCCCAACCAATAGGCTTCATCGGTTTCGGAACACTCGAAACATCCCCTGAAAAGAGTCGCTTAAACTCTTCTGATTGCGCCAATTCGTCAGCAAGTCCTAACTCTCTAAACAATGTTTTACTGTGTGCTATATATTCAGGGTTACCAAGTGGTGTTGGCTTTATAGTCACATAGTGACCTGTAAATACTTCTCTGGGGCGATAATCGATACCTGTTTCGGTTGCGTCTGGGTCGCAGTTTAATGCGTCCATTAAGGAGTAACTGACAGATTCCGCCAGCTCTTTTACGCTTGTTATCGCCTTAGGAAGGTCTTCTGCGTTAATGACTTGGGTGTCGGGTGTACTTGCTTGGCTAGGTGCCATGTTTTAAATTCTCTCTTCTCAGCAAAATTACTGTGAGACCTTTGCACGACTACTACGCTTGTTAATACTTTGTTAAAAACAGACTCAAATATGCGCATTTATAACTCATAAACTCCGCTTTTTCGTCTGTTTTTGCCTCGTCTTATCGTCGCTCATGACTTCGTGCAAAGGTCTCATTGTATGTTGTTATGATTCTGCTTAGCATTAGTGGTTATGTCAAACACGGAGGTGAGTATAAAGAGAGGTTATTTTTGCTAACATGATCTTTATTTAAATGGAGTCATTATATGTATGATCCTATACAAGATGGAATGGAAAAAAGCACAGAGTCAGTTGTTTACAATCAGGTAGAACCGCCAAGTGAACTGGCTGACTTGGTACGCAATTATTGGGAGTTAAAAACAAACGCGCCATTAGAGCGTGACTTTTTACTGCATGCAGTGACTGATGGTTGTGTAAACATCCTATTCAATCAACAAGATACTAGCATTGCGGGTGTGACTGCATTACGAACGACGTACGAAGTTTTGAATTTAGGGAAGGGTTTTCACTACGCGGCTATTCAATTCTTTCTCGGCGTCTGGCAAGGCAACTTGCAAGACACGTCTGACCGCTTTGTTGGTACTCCCTATGGTGGTAATTTACCCTTGATTGAAACCAGCGAAGCACTCGCCACAAAAGATTTTCTCGCTAAACAGCCTGTGTTTTCAGATTTGGTATCACAACTTATCGAATCTAACTATGTTGCGAGTAATGCTGTTATTCAGAAAATACTCTTAAATCTGGATGCTATTCATAATGTGGCAGATATGGCTGAGATAACACACATGTCAACGCGTCAATTACAGCGTAACCTTAAAAAATCAACGGGATTTTCTCCACACGACTTTCTAAACGTAATATGGTTACAGCAGTCATTCAAGCGACATTACTTAGATTCTTATACAGACCAGTCTCATTTTATTCACTCATGTAATAAAAAAAGTGACAAAGTCCTCCACCGAGATACAGATAATAGGGGATAAAAAACCGGATGTACGGTTTCGTTGACCAAATACGCAAAAAGCCAAAGAACATTTAAACTATCAACCAAAAACGTCCTTGGAAGAAGGTATTAAAAACCTTTATCAATGGCTCCAAAGTGTAGATGATGTAGAAGGCGTATTACTATGAGCCGAATATTTTCCAAAGTAGAGCTGACTATTAATCAAATCGAAGACATTGTAACTCCTCTCAACCTTTCTATTAAGGAGGGAGGTAAAATCTCCGATATCGGCCGAGTTTCGTCTAATTATCTATTAGAGACAGATCAAGGGAAAACTTGTCTTCGATTTTACCCAAAGGATTACGAGCTAGCCCAAATTAAGAGAGAGATAGATGCCCTACGCTTTTTTGCTAGCCAGGGTCTGCCAGTGCCCTTGCTAATAGAAAAAAACGCCTCACCGTTACCCTCTTTTTTTGAAGGATACCCTTATTTTATCTACTGGTGTTTACCGGGAACCTCTTTGGAACAAGAACACTTATCTAAGAAGTGGGCCTACGAGGCAGGGAAGTTATTAAGTTCTTTGTTACAAGTATCACATCTCTACGCTTCGCCAGACGCCGCGGTCAATGACTACCAATTGATAGAGGATGCGTTTCGCGAGAAAAGAGATGTCCTAAAAAAAGCCCTTTCCAAATCTGTATTCTCCGAGATGGAAGAGCATTTGCAGCATAAAAAATACGAGGACGTTTTAAGAAACTCTCCTAAAGGCCTTGTTCATGGAGATTATTTTTTCGAAAACGTCTTGGTTGAGGGTGATCAAATGATTGGTGTAATCGACTTTGGCGATGTCTACTATGGGCACCCTCTTACAGACTGCATTATCGGAGCCATGGAATTTTCTGTCCTGTCTGATGAGTCTGTGGAAATGGAATATTTGAAAGTATTTTTAACCCCTTTGAAAAGGCATTTAGATGCTATTGAACCAGAAATGTTTCAGCATTTTCTTCTTCTCAACTGTATCCGTTTTCTGTCATACACAATAGAAGACAGTGAGATACATAGTAGCAATTCCTACCTCAAAAGGCCTGAATTCAAGTCCGAAGTGCGACACTTTTCACTTCAATCTAGCTAAATTAGCTGGCGGTGTTGCGGTTATCAAAGTGGGCGCAGCCACAGAAGTTGAAATGAAAGAGAAGAAAGACCGTGTTGAAGATGCACTTCACGCTACTCGCGCAGCGGTAGAAGAAGGCGTAGTAGCCGGTGGTGGTGTAGCGCTAGTACGTGCTGCGTCTAAAATTGTTGACCTTACTGGCGACAACGAAGACCAAACTCACGGTATTAAACTAGCACTACGTGCAATGGAAGCCCCGCTTCGTCAAATCGCTTCAAACGCCGGTGCAGAAGCATCTGTGGTAACTAATTCTGTGAAAGGCGGCGACGCTAACTTCGGTTACAATGCAGGCAACGACACATACGGCGACATGTTAGAAATGGGTATTCTTGACCCAACTAAAGTAACTCGTTCTGCTTTGCAATTTGCAGCTTCAATCGCAAGCTTAATGATTACTACCGAAGCTATGATTGCTGACGCACCACAAGATGCGGCAGCAGCAGCACCTGCCATGCCTGATATGGGCGGCATGATGTAATAAATTGAGAGTCTAGCTCTCAGTTTTAAACTGAACCCAATAATGTTTTAAGAAGAGCCCAAGCAGAAATGTTTGGGCTTTCTTTTATTTACACCTAAGCAATATTAATAAACTGAGTTGACTAGCATTTTACCTGACGTTTTCAATATCAGAGCGGAATAGACTCTGAAGGTTTCTTTTGTAGAACGGACGGTCAACTTTGCTAAAAATCTCTTTTTAGCAAAGTTGTAGTCACATATTTATTTTGACTTATATTTCCTTTAAATCTACCTACTTGCTATAGATTGATTTAAAGGAAATGCAGAGAATGGTTTTATCTCTTTTAAAACGAAGAGACTTTGCATTTCTTTTATACTCGGTAGTCGGCGAATTACTGACATAGCAAAGTCTGCATAAGAGTCCAAGTCTTGTGAAACGACTTGCAATAAAAAGTCTGCATCACCTCCAATACTGTAACAGGCTACAACGGCTTCGAGGTCATGGACCTCTTTCTCGAACTTTTTTGCCTCTTCTTCGTTGTGACTGTCTATAGTTACTTTAATAAAAACCATTACACCTAGGCCTATTTTACGCCTATTAAGAACCGTTCTATAACTTTGGATAATTCCATCTTCTTCAAATTGACGTACTTTCCTCCAACATGGTGAAGCCGACAAGCCGACATGATCTGCTAGCGTTTGATTTGTAATACGAGCATCTAATTGTAAATTAGATAGGATTTCCACATCTGTTTTTTTAAATATCATAACTGGCAATCTGTTTCTTTTTTGATCTTAAAAAAGGTAAATTTATTCTTTTTTTGATATTTATTCAATAAATAAGAAAAAAATTTTCATTAATTTTTTCGTATAATAAATTTCACAATCACACAAAAATATTGCTTTTATGCAATTCAGAAAAGGAAAAATAGTGCTTTTACACATAGTGTTATTTAACTTTAGAGAAGGTTTTAATTGGTCATCACAAGAGGCAATAGATGCTGAACAGTCGACAAAAGATCACCCTAACCATATAGAGCAGATTAAAGGCTGGTTATGTAGTAGAAATGTTTCTACTCGTACAATAGCAGCAGATTTTATGGTGTTGGGGATTTTCAAAAACATGGGCGATATACAAAACTACCTTAAACACCCCAATCATCAAGAGGGAGTCGATAAGTGGAAGACAGTTGCAGATTGGCAAATTATTGATATTGATATGAATGATGAAGCTACATACGCATTAGAACTTATGAGCACATTTAAGTCTTTACTTGTAAAAAATCATAATTTGTAAAAAGGGGGGTTTATGAAATTTGATGCTAAAAAGCACAAATGTACTATTGTGGTAGATCAAGATCTTAATGTTGGTTTATCAATGAATGCGGCCAGTGTTATTGGTATTAGTTTTGGTAAAACGATAAGTAACATAGTTGGACCAGACATGCAGAGTCAAGATGATGTTAATTACCCAGGTGTAATTTATTCTCCATTGCCTGTACTAAAAACTACAAGAAAATCTGTTATGGACTTGCTATCTGTTGCTGAACAAGATGAGGAGATTCACTGTATGCCTTTTAGTGCACTAGCTCAGTCTTGTAAAACGTATGATGAATATGGAGAACGGATCAATTCCACTAACAGCGAAAGCATAGAGTTAGTCGCGATTGGTCTGGTCGGGCCAAAGAAAAAAATCACAAAACTTACAGGTAATCTACCTCTCTACAATTGATTTATCTTTAGCTAAGGAAAAAAACCTTAATTGCATCTCACCAGGCACCTATCCCACTCATTGATGGGTTATTACCAGAGCATATAGAAGTTGAACAGGTAGTAAAAATGTCCTCTACAAGTGCAGCTGCTAAAGCCGTTGCCTGTGGTGAGGTAGATATGGCTTTAACAACAGAGATTGCAGCAAGGCTCAACGAGCTAACGTTTATTTCAAGGTGCCGCTCAATACACATGCTTTGGTCAGTCTTTGGCACCGTTGGAAATACTAATTAGGAGATAAAATTATGACAAATTTAACACTTCATGATCTAGATAGTGCGCCAATAGGGAGTCGAAAACTGTTACAAAGTTCAGTGGACAACTTTGGCTGGATACCGAATCAAAGTGCTTATATGGCTGAATCTCCAGCACTATTATCATCTTATCAACATGCTCATAGTCTATTTGCAACCAGCTCTCTTTCAGAAGAGGAACAAAGTATCGTCTGGATAACAGTTGGCTTACTGAATCATTGTGATTATACAATACAAGCGCATTATTGGATTGCCGAAAACAATGGTGTTAAGGCAGATTTGCTCCAGCTGCTGATTAGATCCCCAAAGCAGTTACCTAAACGTTTGTATGCTTTGTATGAGTTCACAAAGTGTGTTGCTCGTGCAAACGGCATTATTTCTAAACCATCACAGCTTGCTTTTTTAACGGCGGGCTACACCAACGAAAACATGTTAGACGTAATTTTAGGTGTATCACAAAAGACAATGTCTACTTTGCTAAATAGTATCGCTGATACAGCTATTGAGACTCAGTTCTTATCGGCCAAGGAAGAGGCATGAGATATTTTGGTAGGGAAAAAGTCGAGTCGACATTAAATATACCTTTAGGTTTAGCACTAAGCAAAACTGCATTTGAGCTGCATAGTGATGGCAAAGTAGAGCAACCTCTTCGTAGTATTATTCCTTCCGAAAATGGCAAAATATTAGGCACGATGCCAGCTTACATCCGGGAAGGGAAGTATGCTGGTTTTGGGGTGAAATCTGTTCTGGTAGATTTTGATAGAACAGCTCAGGGCCGGTCACATGAGGGTTCTATACTGCTTTATGATGCTCTTCCTGATGGACAAAGTGCCGCTATTGATGCAGCATCGATTACCGAACTGAGAACTGCTGCTGCATCTGCATGGGCAACGGATGTTCTAGCACATAAAGATGCGAAAACGCTATCAATACTGGGTACAGGAGTTCAAGCTAAAACTCATCTGTTATCAATATTGAGTATTAGATCAATAAAGGAAGTATTTCTTTGGGGCAGGAAAGAAGAAAAAACGTTAGCACTCAAGGCTTGGCTAAGTGATTTTCAGTCAGAAGTAGACGTTAAGGTCTGTTCTACCCCTAGGGAGGCAGTTATGAGAGCTGATATTATATGTACAGTAACTGCCTCAAGAAAGCCGTTTTTACGAGAAAAAGATCTTCCTGAAACTTGCCACATAAATGCTGTCGGAGCGTCTGCGCCAGTTTTTCAAGAGTTAATGCCTGACATTTACCCTAGCGTTGAACTTTTTGTTGATTCTTTAGAGTCTGTTTGGAGCTCGTCAAGCTGTCTGTTGCAAGCGGAGCGACAAGGGTTAATAAGGCACCATAGTGGGATGGAAGTAGGCCAGTTAGCAAAAAAACAAGAACGATGTTCTTTTTCAGGGCGAACTCTGTTTAAGTCTGTTGGATTAGCAGTTCAAGATTTAGTTTTTGCTCGAGAAGTGGTTAACCAGTGCTGTGGAATAAATAATAATTAATATATTTATTTGGCACTAGTAAGGGGGATAATATGATTGAGACAACACAGATTTTTTCGTATGTTACTGCACTGGGGGTAGCAGCAGCTATTCCTGGTCCAGGAATTACAGCGCTAGTTGCTAGGAGTGTAAGTGGGGGGGTAACAGTTGGCTTTACTATGCTAATAGGCTTAATATTGGGAGATCTAATATATTTATCATTAGCTGTCTTTGGGCTTGCTTTGTTAGTTCAAAACTTTAATGGTGTCTTTAGTCTTATTAGCATAGTATCTGCAATTTACTTGGGCTGGCTAGCGTGGCAGTTTTGGTTTTACAAACCTAAAATCGAAGAATTTGGTGAGCAAAAGTCTAATAAAGAGCTTTTTTCCGCTGGCTTTTCAGGTTTAGTGATAACCCTTGGGAATCCAAAGACAATAGCGTTTTACTTAGCAATTTTACCGCTAGTCGTCACCTTAGACACTGTATCTTTTGAAGTCTGGAGTACAACATTAATCCCGTTAACAATCGCCGTACTTATTAGTGTTGGAGCATTGTTTATATTGGGCGCCATAAAGGTTAGGCATTTCTTAGGTAGCGAGAAGTCGCAAACAGTTATGTTTAAAGGAACAGGGGTTATTATGCTATTAACTTCAATTAGTATGCTTGTAAAGCAGTTTTGATAGGCATTGTTGATCAAATAATTAAGACGGCCTAAACAAAATAAATATTGAACGGCTAAGCCATCTTCGCTCGAAGGATCCACTAGCTAGAGATCAAGACATTAGACTCTGGCTCTGAAGTGTTGTTCAGCTCAAAAGAGAAGCAATATTTTGGCTAAAGACCCAATAGCGTTCGGCTGGGGGTACAATGGGGGGTATCGAAGAAATTTCCATGTAATTTTTTATATAGATAGACCCTAAATGGGCAGCATGATGTAATAAAATGTAAATAACAGGGTCATAAATAACAGGGTCAGAGTCACTTTAAATTTCAAATGACGAGGCTTTACTTTGTACTAGCCCATATTTTGTTCTTTCGCCAATCTACTGGCCTACCACGCTTTCCTTCACTAACCCGACGCCCTGTTAGTGCTTCTATGTCAGCCAAAAAATGTTCATTACCTAAAGCTAACCCTTTGTTTGTAGCCTGGCGAATATCCTCTAACAACTTATCCTCAATTTGACTTGCAAACAAGCTACGGTATGAAGCTTGTCGCTCTTTTTCATTTCCCCCAAGCCGAGTATAGATTGGATGAGGTGTCAGTAACTCACTCTTTTTACCCAGAGCATTGCATTGATAACTTGACCAGAAGTAGTCAGCTGGGTCGTCAACCATTGAAGCTCTAACAGGGTTTAGTTCTATATAGCGGGAAACTTGCAAAAGATAGGTTTCTTCTTGTACCAAACAGGATTTGAAGCGTCCTTCCCACAATGTACCCGTGCGTTTATAACGACGATTAAAATAAGCCACATACATTCGTCCAAGAGACTGCATCATTTGGGAAATCCCGCTGATATTACTTGGAGTACATAAAATATGAACATGGTTGGTCATTAGAACCCATGCATGAATGCTGACGTTATATTTTTTAGAATAGGTTTTTAGCCAGCCTACATAAGCTTGTATATCTTCTTCAGAAGCAAATATGACTTGTCGATTATTACCTCTTTGAATGATGTGTTCATCTACTCCAGCACTAGACACTCGATGCCTTCTAGCCATGAATTAAATCCAACTAACTATCAATAAATTAAGCCTGAATTCAAGTCCGAAGTGCGACACTTTTCACTTCAAGCAACTAAGCGCATGTCTTTAAAAACTACGGCTGGTTGCTTAAACCCTAAACACTTCCTTGGACGATTGTTTATTCGTCTCATCGCGAAGTCTATTCTCTCCTCTGTAACACTTCTTAAATCAGTACCTTTGGGCACATATTGCCTCAGAAGGCCGTTGCTATTT